>JAGVBL010000404.1 GCA_020059785.1 Ignavibacteriales bacterium
GAACGACAAACTAGGACGTTTAAGAAAGGAAGAAGATGAAGAGAACTCCGGGAAACCGAATTATTATTTCTCCGGGTTAGCATCGCTAATAAATATTACAATTAAGAACGAGGAATACCCTTCGATAGCAAAAGCACAATATCTATTCTGGACTATACTTACAATAATTCTATTTATTTACAAAAGTTCGGTTGAAGGTAAACTCTGGTCGGTACCCGAGGAACTTGTTGTATTAATGGGAATAAGCCAGGGCAGTTATCTTGTCCGTAACCAGATGGAAATTGCAAAGGATAACAAAGAAGCTGCCGATAAGGGAATAAAATAAAAGATACTAAAATGTTATAGGAATTTTAATATGAAAGTTAAATGCCCGAACGGTTGTGATTCGAAATGCCAACGACTTATTACGGGGATTTATTACTGCAACATTTGTAATAAAATCTTTTCTATTGATTCTGAATTCCTTGTTATAAAAGACGGAGTGGAACCACAGATTTGTTCAACAATACCCGGAATTACTGTCCCGATGATAACACGCAAACTTAAAAAGGACTCTCCTTTCATCTTCATTGGTATTGGTGAAAAAGGAATATCGAAAGATCTGCTTTCGAAAAAAATTATGAGAGTGGATAAATTAACCAAAAACAAAAAGTTATCCATACTTAAAGAACTTGACATAGAGCTGTAAATTCACAAATATATAAACGGAGTTGACAGTGGATCTTACCAGGATTCAAAAGATAATTACCGAACAATCTGCTATCTGTAGTGAAATCGGCAGAAAAATAGCGTTTGGCTTAACAGCCGTTACCTGGGCATTTTTCTTTTCTGATAAAAAATTCTCATCCAGCTTATTGCTGATAACTGCGCTTATACTTCAGATTTTTTACTTTATAACGGATTTTACTCAATACTTTTTTATGGTAGTTAAATACAAAAAGCTCTACTCCAATACACAATTTATCGTAGAAAAGAAAGACGAGTCCATTACTGATGCATTATTAGAAAAAGCAGTAACAGCAACACAAAGCGAAATAAACAGAAACGGTTTCAGGTTCTTTTTTGTAAAATTTATCGTGATTCTATTTTCGTTTATATCATTAATCTTCTATATTCTTTCGGAGTTGTCAGCCAGATAAATGGGTTATTGTTAAGTATTGGATATAATGTTAGGCTATTTCAAAAGTCATAGAGAAATTATTTAGAAACTTAATTAGTCATCCTGTAGGTGTTCACTCATTAGGAACTGCCCTACTTTTGAGTGAACCCACCTGAAAAATAATTATCTGAATTAATATTTCTTACCTTACTATTGCTAACTTCTGCGTCGCAGCAATAACTTCACTTCCCTTTTTCATTATCACTTTATATAAGTAAACTCCGTTAGCAACATCAGATCCGTCCTCATCTTTTCCGTCCCATTCAATTCTGTTAAAATCGTAATTCAATTCATCATCATGCTTAATAATTTCTTTTATCAATCGTCCGGATAGAGTATATATACGGATTTTCAACAGGTCCGGAATTTGAGTCAGCTTGAAAGTGAAGTGAGTTTTATCGCTGAAAGGATTGGGATAATTATACACATACATTAATTGAGTTTTATTCGAAACCAAAAATTTCTTTTGAACGGTTGTGCTTTCCAACTGTCTATTATTTGCGTTCCAAGCAGTTACTTTGAATAAATATTCTCCATCTTCCAGTATTGGCATATATTCAATAACCATTTTAGGATTAGTGTTGGAGAAACTATAATTGATTGTTGAATTATTCTTAAAATACAAGCGTTGATTATTCAAATACATTTCCACTGAAGTAGTATCAGATAGCGGTATAATCGAGCTATTACTTATGCTTATTTTTATGTCAGGACTTGATGAAATATAGTCGCCGTCGAAAATATCAACCTCATCAAACCTAAGCTGAACAAAAGGAATACTTTCATCCCCCTTAACATAAAATGGAACCGACAAATAATTATTATCATGATATATTTCATTTAACGAACGATCGGGATCGGCAGTAATAATAAAATAGAACGATCCGCTAAGAAGGCGTGTATCATAATTAACTGATAAATTTTTTCTGCCGTCGGGTTTAAGAGAATCAATAGAAATTCCGCCTTCCATTAATTTAAATCCATCCGTTCTAAAGATTTGATGCGTTACCTGGAATTTTTTTGCAGTGGTTTCACCGGCATTATAAACCGAATATTTTAAAGTGACTACTTCCCCCTGTTTGAGTGTAACCCTGGAAACTGACACAGTTTTATTACTAATTACAATTTCCGGCGGCTTAAGGTAATCAACAGTAAGTGAATCAACTTTAACTACGTCTTTTATGTTCTCTGATGATAATTTTAGATTTACTTTAAGATACGGATATTTAGCCGGATCAATTGCAGAAATATCGTAAACGGCTTTACGTTCCATTGATGAAAGTAACGTATCATAATTTAATCCGCCGCTGCCAAATACTGACAAGATAAAACTATTAGTTGCCCCACTCAATCCAAGATTCAATTTTTTCCATTTACCGGCGGGACCAATCACATTCGTCTGTAATTCACCTTTCCGGTAATCAGAAAGAATAACCGAATCAACTTCAACTTTTCCCTGGTACTGTTTTGCATATTTTTCCGGTACAGTTCCGGTTTTAGCGCCTTTACGCCCGAGCATTACCCAAGAACTTCTAAACGAAACATTATCAATGTATTTGCTTCCGAATTCTTTGATCTTATTTTTCAAAGCTGTTGAACCCACCGTACCTTCATCGGAAAGAGTGAATGCAACAAGATAATCCGATGATAAAGTGTCAAGGAAATTTATGTATTCATTTGTAACAGAAGTCCCGCCACCATAGACGTCGAAGCGTTTATATCCGGCATATTGATAATTCTTACCTTTGAATATCGCAACATGATGACCTCTCAATGTATTTTCGGGAATGTGATTCTGTCCGTCTTTAAGAATTAATGCAGTGTTGCCGTCATTCAATCCGGCAGAAAGTAATCTGAATTTAACATACACAGAATCGAGGCTGAGATAGTCTCTAACTTTAAAATTATTTACGGATTGATTTGAGAAGCTCAATGAATCGAAAAGAGAATAACTATTTTTATTAGTCAATTTAAATGTTATAGCATTGCTGCTTGAATCGCTCATATTTGCTTTAGTCCGGAGCCAGATTCTTTTATTCATAAAACTGTTATCGATATAAAAATCTGTTTTAATTGTATCCAGATTTAGCGGATATTGTATTGAGTTAAGAAATTTCCTGTTGTTAGAAATTTCCAGAATAAATGAAGATACTTCATTCCTTGCTGTTGGAGATAATATTCTAACCGGATTTTTTAAATAGTTCTCTACACGAGAAGTAACAAGATATTTTACGGAACCGCTTGGAACAATAAAATTGTATTCAGCAATGTTATCATTCTCATAAATTTCTTTAACCGTATCATCCTTATCAAGTATTACAGAAATTGTATGTTCTCCATTCAATTCTTTAACAGGTATTTTAATAACTATAGAATCTGAATAATCGGGGATGTTTCTGGTGAACTCTTTAGAATAATTTAAGGAGTTTTTATAATGATCCTGGATCAAAATTTTATAAGAAGAATTAAATGATAATCCATAATTGTTAATATTGATTCTTACGCCAAGGCTATCCTGACTATCTGAGAAATTATTGTCCAAAATTTTAATATCAGATTCAGAAATTACCAGATTTGGTTTAGTAGGTAGTTTGAGGTTAATAACAGGATCGCCAATCAATGTATTGGTTAATGCGAACAATTGATATACTCCCGATGTACCGTATTTCGAAATCAATTCCAGTTTAGCAAGTCGATGCGCATCACCAATAGTATAAATTGAATCAGCTAAAAGTTTTTTATAAAATATTTGCGGGAATGTGTATGACGTGGATGTAAACCCAAGTGAAGAGTTTGCAATATACGCAATAGCCTGACCGTTATTAACAAACGACTGTGAAAACGAAACAACATCCGGTTCGGCAAATCTTGCAGTTGAACAGCCGAAATCAGTAATTAGCGGATACCGGTCAACTTTATTCTGAAGCTGCAGCGGGTCTGTAATTGAATTATCCCATGTTTGTGTTCCGCTATGTCCAAGGTAAGAAATAAAAACTCCTCCGCTGTCAATTGTATTATTGAATTGTTGAGCAGAGTAAGGGCCGAAATTGTTTACGGGATTAATTGTTTTATAGAAATGGGTAAATTTTCCGGAGAATGGTTTGGGACTAACATAATTTTGAATTATATATTCATTTACATTTCTGAGAGCATCAATTTGCGATTGATTGTTTCCGGTTCCTCCCGAGAAAAATATTACTCTTTTATTCCATGCATTAAATGGCTGCCGCAAATATTCTTTGTGTTTCTGAAAGTACCAATCAAACTCCTGATTAGTAGTTACAGGAATTCGTCCGATGCTGATATCGGGAATAATTGTTTTTGAAGAATCGAAAACAACAAACCATGTATCGCTTACAGGAGAGCCGAATGAAGGGACATAATTATAGAACCGGGGAGCGCCCTGATAAGTTGCTTTGTTGCCGTGATAATCGTAAGTAGCCCCGCCAATAAGACAAACGTACTTAATAGAAGGAGGCTTCCAGTTATAATAAGCACACTTTAAAAAACTTCTAATTGCTTCAGGATTGAAGAAGCCATATGAAAATTCATCGTAAATGTCGTCTACGTCTACAACCTTTGTTACCAAATTATACGATTCATTAATTAATTTAGCATAGTCCTTTGCTTTAGCAAGAAATTTTTTGTTGGTAATTAATATGTATTCGGCTTGATTGGAATTAACGGTTAAGCGATCGAATTTTTTCTGATAATAAAAAATGGGTGAAGGAATTTTACTTTCTTCACAATAAAATAATTCTGACTGAGCACTTATTGTATCATAAAATACTATCTGATTATTTACAATCGGTAAATTAAACCTCTTAGCTTTATCACCAGTTACCCAGAGTGAATAAGAAGAATTTGCAACATTCCTGATCTTTAAGAAATATTCTTTCTTTTCCTTGAGAAAAGAAAATTTTGAATACAACTTTCCTTCGCGCGGAATAAGATAGCGAGGATATTCAACTTCGTACCAATCGAAAAAACAGAGATTGATTGATCCACCGGTAGAATAAGAATGAACCCTGAATGTGTTATTACCCTGAATAATATAATTTGAAGAAAACTCACCGCTAAGTACAACCTGCTCGTATTGATTGATATATGTTGAGTCGATAACCGGTGATGAGTTTAAGCTAATTGCAAGATGATGCGACCTGGTAGGATTTGAGAAAGCATAGCTCTGCATTTTTGCATAAACTCTAATCGGTTTATTAGGAAATAGATTGGTCGTTGAGAAAGCATTATTACGTGTCCCTACACTTAGCCCTGACCAGCCCCAAGTTTTATTTTCGCTCCAATAAGGTAATTCTTTTCTAACCAGATCAGCTCCTGAGAAGTCGAACCAGTTATCCTGCTCAAAGTGATTAATCTCGTAATAGTAACTAAGTGTGTCAGTATTTGATGAAACTGTTGAAGAGATCTCTTTCACACTTGGTGAATTGACTGTATTCCAGGTAATCCAGTAAACCGTTGTATCTGAATATCTATCGAGATATTCTTTATACTGCTCACCGTAACGGCTTATAGAGCGATGATCTCCGCCGAGATTTCTTTTACCAATAAATTCTATGAAATCATTCTTTGCGAATGCACCAAGAACATTTGTCTTAACATAAATTGGAATTGCATTGCCCCTTAAAAAGATTTTTAATGTTGATGGGTTAATAATTGTAATATCAACACCAAGATTCTCAAGCTGTTGACCGGTAACTCTGTATATTCCATCAGCATTCGTTCCTACTTTAACATATTGCAAATCATCGTCAATCCAATCAGAATTTATTTTAAGTTCGCTTTGAACGGTGTGAAGATTTCCAATTTTTGTTTGTCCGGCATTGATGATTATTGAAGAGGAAGAATTTCTGGAGGCTCGAATGGAATTTGATGAACCAATTATTAACGGTTTTTGAAACCTTAATATTAACTCAATTTTTTCAATCTGATTTATTAGCCGTGAAGAAACATTGTAAGTAAATTGTTCTATTTGCAGCTCTGCACAATGGTATTTTTCAATAGTCTGGTACCCACAAAATTTAACTATATCTGAATTTGATTGTTCATAATAAAAATCTGGTGAATAATTATAAGAGAGGGTAGTATCGCTACTTTTTAGAACTTGCGGATTCAATCCAAGATTAAAAGCGAACTGCTTACTTTGCAATATAGTAGAGCTAATTGTAAAATTATTATTTACTGGGACAGCAATAAAAATTGTTCTTTTAGGTAAACTGAACTTACCGGGATTAGATTCATCAAAATATCCTTGTTGACTTTTCTTTTCATGCAAGGTTATGTCATCTAATGTTAGAATTAACCTGATAAAGTTAGCTCCTTCTTCATAATCCTGAAGAATTATCTGAGCCGATACTGGGGCTGTAATCGATAATATGAAAAATCCAAAAATAATCTTGATTAGATTATTCAACAGAATATTTCCTATATATATCTAAAAGTTTCTGTGAATGATTTTCAATATTAAATTTTCGGGATAAATGCAGACAATTATAAAAATAAGAATTGTTTGATTCAAGAAGTTTCCAGAATTCATTAATCTTTTGGTATACAAAATCATAATTCAGATTTTCCAGTATAATTCCGGTTTTACCATCCACAACTAATTCTGAACTTCCCCCCATTCCCGAAGTTAATACCGGTTTGCCATAATTATATGCTTCAAGGATTACAATTCCAAAAGATTCCCATGATAAATAAGGGAGCAGAACAAATCTGCAGTTTGAAATTAGTTTGGATTTTTCTTCTTTGTCAACATAACCTGTAAATGTTATATTACCGGCGTTCCAGTAAGATGAAATATATTTATGATAGTCCCGTCCGTCACCTGCAATTACAAAATTTATTAAAGGTAACCTTAATGCCGTTTCACAAATAATTTCAATTCCTTTTGCATCTACAACATCCCCAAGATAGAGTATATAATCACCTTTGATTTGTTCAGCAGTGCCAATTGGTTTTGCAAAGTTATAAACAGTTGAAATGTTTTCCTTCTCAATTCCGAATTCCACATACTTTTGACAGATAAAATTACTTACACTAATAAAGTGATCGATTTTTTTTGCAAGATTTATCCATTGCTCTGGTTTAACTTTGAGAAAGGAAGCCGCTATTGAATATGGAAGTGAATGATTGTAACATTTATTAATGATCCCATATTTCAGACTGTTACCTTCCTGACATAACGTGCAAATTTTATTCTGCCTAAAGAAAAATGAATTAATACAAAATGGGTAATAGTTGTGAAGATGAAGTATAAATTTTGAGTTACCTTTTCGAAGATTTTTCCAAATCGGAGAACCCAAAAGTGGATAAATATTATGAAAGTGAACTATATCGGGTTTGAACCGATCAATTGCATTCTGCAGCTTTCCAAGAGTAAGGAGATATGTTTTTAATATTCCAGAATAGTTAATATTTCCATTTACTGTGATTAATTTATTATGATAAACCGGGAATAATTCTACAGCGTAATTTTTTTCTTGTAAAGCAAAAATTTCCATATCAACTATTTTATCAACACCACCTGGTCTCAAAGTATATTCATTCACAAACAGTATTTTCATTTTTCTTCCGATGTGATTAATTCTAAACGGATTTCTTTCATAATTATTCTGTAAAAAAATTTAGGAATCCCTAAAAGATATCTTTTCCAGATACGCTTGAATTCAGTTAATAGTTTATAGAGCCATTCAAGATGTAGTTTTCTAAGGATCAATGGCGCACGTATCATTTTACCGGATAAGAAATTAAACCATCCACCGCATGAAACTATTAATCTGCAATTAAGTTTATCGAAATTGTCCTGAATCCATTTTTCCTGACGACCGGCTCCAAGTCCAACAAATAGTATCTCAGTGCTGCTATCATTAATCCTGCTGACAACTTCATTATTAGAATAATTAAAGCCATTCTGCACACCGCATATCCGTATTGAAGGGTAAAGATGTTTCAATCGTTCGTCCATTTTTTCTAATACCGATTCAGAATTCCCAAAGAAAAAGAGATTGGACTCTGAGCGGATTGATTCAATCAACAATCGATCAAGTAGATCGGTACTGACCAGCCGTTTGTGATTAGTAAGTTTTGAGAAATTAACCGCAGCAAAAACAGCTGTGGAATCAGGATAGAAGATTATATCGGGATTTTCATTCCGGTAAACTGATTCGTATAAGTAATTAATTACATTAAAATCTGCATAAAGGAGTGCATATTTTTTATTGCTGGAGAGATAATCGGCTAAGTTTTTAATATATCTTAGTTTTAGTGAAAACATTCTATTTCATTTAATGTCTTTCTAAATTCTTTTATTACGCTTCGTTCAAAAGAAGAAAAATAATTCATTAAGTATTTTACCCTATCGGGTATTCTTTTACCATATAGTTTTTGGAAAACCTTTTTCGGTAATAATCTAGCGGCAGTTGCAGCAATTATAGATGGATATTGTATTAATCTGATATTCAGTTTACTCCAGTAATAAAATGATTTGTTAACATCTCCATATAAATATTCTCTCCATCCCCGTGCTGCAAGTTCTTCTGTTTCGGTGAGTTGAAATTCTCCGGTTAAGCTGTTCTCGTAATATGGTTTTTGGATTTCATATATTAAATTTCTTCTATTGGTCAATGCTTCATTGCTTAAAGAATCACTTCTCTCTCTGTAATAATGTAAAACTTCGGGTATATTGTAGAACCTAATACGGGATTTATTTCTGAGCCATACAACATAATCACCGAAGGGATCATATTTCAAATCTATCTTAAAGCCGCCAAGTTCTTGAAATGATTTTTTTTTAGATAGCAGCGAAGGATGACAAATATCCGAAAAGAGTGATAAGTTTTTGATAATGTCTACATTATCAACACTTCTTTTTACGATATATCGAATTTTGCTCTCTTTAAATACTGCATACCAATTAGACAGAACATCAACATCTCTATTGACCGAAATGAAATTATACTGTATCCTAAGTCGCTCAGGGTGAGCAATATCATCAGCATCCATTCGGGCAATTAAGTCATAATCAGATTTTTGAATTCCGAAATCAATGCTTTCTCCCAGTCCGCTGTTTTCTTTTTCAAAATATTTTATTCTGCTGTCATTAAAATTTTTTATTACCGACTTTGTGTCATCCGTTGATCCATCATTAATAATAATCAATTCATATTTTTTGAAAGATTGAAGAAGAATACTCTTAATAGCCGTGCTAATAAAAGGAGCACAATTATATGTGGGCATAATAATGGAGATCATTCTAACTCAACCCAGTTTAATCCGTTGAAATAAACAATATTGTCAACACCATTCAATAAATCAGGGGAAATTCTAAAAACAATTTTCTTATAACCTCTTCCACTATCACTGATCACTGCTTCGTTGATATATAGCTGATTTATTTTGCTATCATTTTTATAAATAAGTAAGTAAATGAGAGGATCATAGGAGGTTAAAAAAA
>JAGVBL010000164.1 GCA_020059785.1 Ignavibacteriales bacterium
TAATTGGAAGTTAGAGCTAATCTATTATGACATAAATAAAATATTTATTTCTCTGAAAGAAAAGCAAATTATACTATGAAGCACATAAATCCAATAATTCATATGACCAATAACTGTAATCTCGGTTGTAAATATTGTTATACCGGCTCCGCTTTTTTTAATCTTTCTAAAATCGATCAAGTCAATAAACGCTTTGTAGAATTATTGCCTGTGTTATACCGCTTTTTTGACCAGTTAATGGAATACAATGAAAATCAAAATACAAAGGTGACCTTCCACGGTGGTGAACCTTTGTTAATCACTGTTGCTAATTGGAGAAAAATGTTAGATTATATCAAATTCAAAAATTTCTATATCACACCTACAATTCAAACCAATGGCACGTTAATAAATGACGATTATCTTAAACTATTTAAAGAATATAATTTTGAAATCGGAGTAAGTTTAGACGGCACTAAAGAATTAAATGACATTACCAGACCTTTGAAAAATGGCAAAAGTTCTTTCCCTCTAGTATATAAAGGAATATTACAATTAAAGGAACACAGTTTGAAATTCGGTGTTTTGGTAACTTTAAACAAAACCAATCTGAATGAAATAGAAACTCTTTATGGTTTTTTCAAAGAAAGGAACATTCCTTTTTCAATCCGTCCAATTTTCCAAACTCAATATATTAAAGACGACATTTTCCAATTAAGTCCGAAAGAATATGGTAAAGCATTTTGTAAACTTTTTGACATATGGTTTGATGATGAAAATGCTAATATCTCTCTTATTAACGAATTTACAAGTTTAATTGCACAATTTGTAAATCCCATAGAAGGACTTGTTTCCTGCAATTTCACAATGAAATGTTCCGAACATTTTATTGCATTTGATTTGAATGGTGAAGTATCCCCCTGCAATCGTTTCTATGGAGCTAAAGAGTTTATTTACGGGAATATCTTGGACCAGACCCTAGAAGAATTATTAAATAGCCCCGTTGCAAAACCATTATCTAAACGGTGGGGTATGTTAGCGAATGGTGAGTGTTGTTCTTGCGAAATTCAAGAATATTGTTTTGGAGGATGTCCAGCAGACTCTTTTTCGCTTAAGGGAGATTACTTTGCAAAGGACTATTATTGTGAATCTTATAAAATGATTTTTCATCATGTTAACAATAGAATTCAAGCGGTTTTAAAGAAATATAATATTGAAGAACAAATTTGAAAATGGGTAATATTGAATTCATCAAGAAAAAATCCAAGGGAAATAATGAAATTTCTAATTTGAAATTATTATTAAACCTTACACCAGATATAATCCCTCTAGTAAAGACTGTAAAAAACGATTATTACATTCTTGAAAAATGTAGTCCATTAGAAGAAAAAGATTTTTCTCCAGAAAATTTCCTCTATTTATATCATCATTTATTTAAAAAATTATATAAACATAAGCACAAGGATTTTTCTAAAGGAATTTATAAATATTTCTATAGTATTGATTCCTGTCAGAACGAACAAATAAATAAATGTTACATCCCTTATCTGTTAGAAGAGCTTGAAAAAGAAATTCAACAATTAAATATTCAAAACAATCCCCAAATTATCCATCTTATTAATGAATGTTATGATCGAGCAAATCTTTTTCTTAATTGGCGTCCATCAAATGGGTTCAATCTTCTACACGGCGATCTTCACATCGGAAATATTGTTAGAAAAAACGAAGATTATTTTTTAATTGATTACGAATATGTTCGTTATGGTGCAAAAGAGTTAGAGATAGCCAATTATATTATAAGTTGTTTAATATTCTGTGGAATGCATAATAACGCAAACACACTAAACAAAGTCTGTAACAGATACCTGACCATGTTGAAACAATCAAACCTATTTCATTATAATTTATTTCTTCTTTTTCTTTTATTGTTATCAACACTTTATTATATAACAGCATTTATTAAAAATAACGAAAAAGGAACAAGTATTATTTCTGAAATATCTAGAGCATTTTCATCAAAATGAAACAAATATTAAAGCAAATCATCCTCTTAGTTCCGATTATTTTAATTGTGTTATTATTATATGGTAAAATATTAGGCTGGGAATATAAAAATCATTTGGATTGGCTTAATGGGTTCATTGTTACTGCGCTATCAGTAATATTCGTTTTTATTTATAAAGAAATACCAAGACAATTTTTATTACCACATTTGAAAATATCACAGACGATTACAAAAGAATTACAATGTGAGAAAATATTTTACTTGATTCGCGTCGAAAACAAGACTCATTTATTATTTTATCCAATGGATGTTTTCAAGATAAAAGTTGATTCGTACTTAATGAATAACAATCATAATTTTAAACAGTATTTATGGAATAATGAAAAAGAAGGGGAAAAAAGAATGATAAGTTTTTGGCCAGATTATAAAGAAAATATTCGCTTCTATGGTCGTGCATTTATAGATTTTTATACGAGTGAATGCTTAGAGAACTTGCTTTCGGATGATCATGCTCTACTTATATTTAAGGTATATGGAAAGCATTTATGGTCTGGTGGTGAGAAAGTGTTTTCGTTTGAATTTGATAAAAATTGTATTATAGGAACATAATTAATGTTGGGGTATAACACGCCGCTCAACACGGACAGCCCGGCAGAGCCGGGTAAACTGTTTTCCAGTGCGGCATTTTTGTTGTTCTTAAGTTTAGTGAAATAAACAACATTGCTTTTGGCAGTGTACGAATAAATTAAATTGTTGCAACCGGCTTGTGCGGTTGAATTTACAAACCGGTTGCATAAACTTTGGCATAGGTTGTAAATGCGGCATTCTTGTTATGGGGCGCCGGTTATTTGCGGTAAATTTGAACTTGTGTGGGATTTTTATCTTGTAAATAAACAAATTAACGAGAGTTGGAAATATATAGTGTCAGCATCAAACGGAAAGATAATCTCAAAGTACGATTCAAAAATTAATTCTTCCAATGATAATAATATAACAAACGGATTTCCATCTCAAAATCCCCAAACTGAATTATTGCTAAACTACCAAACTCCTCAAGGATTGATTTTCAACACATATCCACAATCGTCAAGCTTAGAGTTTGAAACATCTCAAGTTCAGTTACCTTTACTAAATTCAAGCGGTTATTTACAAGGAACATACGCAAATGTTTATAAAATGTCCGGCACCCGTGCAACTTACATAAGTGGTGATCCTAATAATTTTGTACACTCACCTTACTCACAAGACTTTGACGAAGTTAATGTTTATTACCACGTAACAAAATTTCGGCAAGATTTTATAAATAACTTTTATACACCAAGTTTTAATCAAACAAATGTTTCTATTGGCTGGAATCTATCAGAAAGAAAAGCATATTATTCTCCTGGCTCTGACATAATATGTTTTGATAATGGGGTACCCACTGATCCAAATCATTCTCGGGAAGCAAATATAATCTATCATGAGTATATACATAAAATTCAACTTGATAGAAATTGTTATTATGATAACACAACAGAGCCGGAATACAAAGGAGTTTTAGAGGGATTATCAGATTATTTTGCCTATTCATATTCTGGAGTACCTACTATTTTAACTTATGCACTTCCAAGCCAGGCAAGGAGTATCAACAATCATAGTAGTTATAGCCCCACACTTGGTATATATCCTTTTGGACAATTATTTTCACATATACTTTCACATCTACAAAATATTTCCGGCTTTCAAAATGTTCTTTTTGCCCAAATGAATAATTTTAATAGTTATTATTCGGCATTTCTTAA
>JAGVBL010000023.1 GCA_020059785.1 Ignavibacteriales bacterium
TTATACCGGTATAATGTTTTTATTGATCGGGTATTTTTCAACCACCTTATTAAGAGATGCCGGTATTACAAAGTATGCCGATTCATTAGGCGGGCTGGCAAAGGATTTCTGGCCGGTTGTGCTTGTAACTTCGGGTTTGCTGCTTTTTATTAATAGAAAAAAATAAAATCTTATCTACTTTCTGATTACAAATGTTCCCTCAAGATAACTTTGAACAGATGGAGTGGGAGAGCCTGTATTTGATTCAACGGTAATTCTTATTTTATCTATTTGTTCTTTAGGTAAGAATGGAAATGAAGTAAGCCGTAAGTACTCATTCTGGTTTGGTGCATAAACGCCGATAGAGTAGGATTGACTTTTACTTACAACCCAAACTTGATAACCCTGGTTAGGTTGTAATGGGCGAGTATTCTTAAATTGAATTAAACCTTCCTTTTGATCGAATGCAAGAAAAATTCTTGCAGATGCTTTATCGTTTGCATCACCTGTTGTAAGGTTAACAATTGTAACATCGCGGTTGTTGAAAAATTCGATCAATGATATATAATTACTTATAAAATTATTTGAAGCAATCAAATCGCTTTTCATTGAAGTTATGCTGCGCTCCAATTCTTCAATTTTATTATTAGCTTCACCAAACGATATATATGTATAATAACCCAAAATTGTAAACAGAAGAAGAGTTAATATAACTGCAAGCCAGCCAGCAAAACCACCGGTTGGTTTTTCCTGTGGCTGAGTTTGTAAAACCGGCTGCTGCTGCGAAGGGAATAAAGTCTGCGGTTGATCCGGGATGATGCTATCTATTTTGGTTGAACCCCGCTTCCTATCTTCGCCTATGCTTGTATTAATAAATTCACCTTGAGTAAGTCTTGTAGATTGTCTTGTTTTCAAAAAATTTAATGTCTGTTTTGTATCGTGTTTGGTATCTGGTCCCAATTCTTCTTTCGATTCCGTTAAAAACGTTTTGCCGGTAATGGTTTTAGATTCTGTAAATGTAGGTTTATACTCAAATGTTTGTGTTGCTTTTTGTTTCTCTTCTCTTATTCTTGTTTTAATCTCATCTTTCAGGCTTATCAACTTTTTTGCAATGTTATCTTTAATTGAAGGTTCGGGCTGTTCAAGATCCAGTATAACGGGTATCATCGCAACAATATTTTGCAAATCACCAAGTTCATTTTCCGGGAGTTCACCACCGGCAACCAGGTAATCTTTGAATTGAATAAAGTTATCTTTATCCATACAACCGGCAGCAAATCCGGCAATCATTTCGCTAATAGGATCTGAAGCCATCTTTACTCCTTTACCATAAAATCTCTTAAGCTATGTAATGCATTCATAACTTTACTACGAACAGTTTCAACAGGAACATTTAATTTATCTGCAATTTCATCTATTGTATATCCTTCGTAATATGCAAGGTGAAGAACATACTTCTGGGTGTCTGTTAATTTTGTAAGAGCCCTTTCAACTTTTGGTTTTAAACTAACTGCTGTTTTAAGATCAAGACTATCCATTTGAACGGGGAATGTTGGTAGAATAAAATAATCTTCATAATTGTCGTCATATATCTCTGAGGTATTTGCCGAAGATCTTCCACGCCGTAGAGCATCAACTGCAAGATTACGTGCTAATGTAACTAACCAGCTGTAAACAGACCCGCTTCTAAAATCAAAATGATTGATCTTTCGCCAGATTATTACAAAAACTTCGGTTAGAATTTGTTCGGATGTTACCTGATCGGGTGAAATTTTTTTTATAATTGTATAGAGAAGAGCTGAATATCGGTCATATAATTCTTCAAGCGCCCTGGATTCAAACTTGGCGATTTCCTGCATCAGTTCAATATCGCTTAAGTCTTTAAATTTACTCAATTTATTCCAGATTTTTATTTTATTGCAGTCAAAGGTATAACTAAGGTCATTAAAAATCAATTTGTCCGCATCCTGTTCAAAAATACCGCTTAATTAAATTGTAATTTTGTTTATGTGATTAATTCATTTTAACAGGGATTCGTCCGTCAACAAACAATCAACTTTTTATTATATTTGCAGCACTTTTTAAAGAGAATAATAAATATGACATCGAATGAAATACGTGACCAGTTTTTAAACTTTTTCAAGGAGAAGGGGCATAAAATTGTATCCAGTGCGCCCGTTGTTCCACATGGAGACCCAACACTCCTTTTTACAAATGCAGGAATGAACCAATTTAAAGATGTTTTTTTAGGAACCGGATCGCGCGATTATAAAAGAGCTGTTGACACGCAAAAATGTATACGTGTTTCCGGCAAACATAACGATCTTGAAGAAGTCGGGCACGATACTTATCACCATACATTTTTTGAAATGTTAGGCAACTGGTCATTTGGAGATTACTATAAAAAAGAAGCTATAAAATGGGCGTGGGAATTATTAACCGAAATCTGGAAACTTCCCAAAGAACGGTTATGGGCAACAGTTTACAGAACAGATGATGAAGCAATGAATTTCTGGAAAAGTGAAACCGACATTAAACAAAATCACATATTACGATTCGATGAAAAAGATAATTTCTGGGAAATGGGCGAGACCGGTCCGTGCGGTCCCTGCTCAGAAATTCACATTAATCTTAGCGATGATTACGACAACCCCAAATATGTAAATGCCGGTGACCCTAAATGCATTGAAATCTGGAATCTCGTTTTCATTCAATATAATAGAGATGAAACTGGAAAGCTTCACGAACTCCCCGCAAAACATGTTGATACCGGTATGGGATTCGAAAGGGTTTGTGCCGTACTTCAAAAGAAAAATTCGAATTATGATACCGATGTTTTTTCACCTATAATAAATGCTATAGAAAAATTAAGCGGCGTTAAATACGATAATAGTTTACCCGCAGATGATAAATCCAATTCCGGCTTAACAAATGTTGCAATGCGTGTTATTACAGATCATATCCGAACATTAACTTTTGCAATTGGCGACGGTGCAACACCCGGTAATGAGGGCCGCGGTTATGTACTAAGAAGACTTTTAAGACGTGCCGCACGCTATGCAAGAAAACTTAATCTTAACGAACCGTTTTTGTATAAACTGGTTAGCGTAGTCGTTCAGAATTTTTCTCATGTTTTCCCCGAGATTAAATCGAACAAATCTCAGATTGAAAAAATTATTAAAGCTGAAGAGGAAAGTTTTAATGCTACACTCGACCGCGGAATAGAGTTATTTGAAACTCTTATCGGAAAATTAAAAGTGCTGAATGAAAATGTAATTTCCGGAGATGATGTTTTTAAGCTTTACGATACATATGGTTTTCCGATAGATTTAACCGCAGTAATGGCGCGTGAACAGGGATTTACAATTGATGAAGTCCGTTTCAACGAGCTTATGAACGAGCAAAGAGAACGTGCGCGCAAATCTACCAGGGATAAGCAATCATCAACTTCTGTTGCTCTTGAATCCCTCGACGGATTTATAATCACATCAAATCAACCAACTCAATTTACGGGTTATGACGAGCTTAGTTCCGATGCTGAAATAATCGGATTAAAGTTTTCAGGACAGCAATCGTTCGTTATCCTCGACAAATCTCCATTATATGTTGAATCCGGCGGACAGGTTGATGATACAGGTAATATTATAATTGCCGATACACACTTACCTGTTATTGCTCTCAAAAAAATTAACAACCGTGTAGTTCACATGCTCGATAATTCTGCCAATGTTAAGTTAGAACCTGGAAATAAAGTTGTAGCCGTGGTAGATGAGAAACGCAGATGGGATATTATGCGTAATCATTCGGTTACACACTTTTTGCACCGTGCTTTAAGAGAAATATTGGGGAAGCATGTTCAACAATCGGGTTCTTACGTAGGTCCTGATCATCTTCGGTTTGATTTTACACATTACGAGAAAGTTAAAGTAGAAGAACTTGCTGCAATTGAATCACTCGTTAATGAAAAACTTAGAGAAAATATTCCAATGACGCATCACCGCGATACGCCATTTGATGAAGCAAAGAAAATGGGCGCGTTAATGTTCTTTGGGGATAAATACGGTGATAAAGTAAATGTAGTTCAGTTTGGCGATTATACTATGGAATTTTGCGGTGGAACTCACGTTAAAAACTCATCGCAAATCGGATTGGTTAAAATTGTATCGGAATCTTCCATTGCAAGCGGAGTAAGAAGAATTGAAGCTGTTACCGGAGCTGGTGTTGAAAAGTTTATTAAGGAGATGCAATTGAGAATTGAGAATGGAGAATTGAGAATTAATGATTTGTTAGATGAGAAGAAGAAATTAGAAAAAGAATTGGCAGAA
>JAGVBL010000289.1 GCA_020059785.1 Ignavibacteriales bacterium
AACATTTAATTCTCTTACTGGTCGTTGAGTTTTTCCGGTTTGAAAAAAATTATCAATATAAGTTCCGGGGATTTTAAAGCTAATATAATTTTCACCATTGATTAGCCGAAAAGTTGTATCGGAGTAGACAGGCCGATATTCAATAACAAGAGAAGAACTGCTGGAAGATAAAATCCTTATGTCTTGCGCATGCAGCGTAAGATTTAAAATAAAAAGAAGAAATAAAAGAGAGAATCTGGTTTTCATTTTGGCTTTATCTAATTATTATAAAAAAAATTTTTGTTTCTGAACCGGTAGCCAAATTCTCTATACTATTTCTCCAATTTTACGAGCAAAATTTATGTAAGAAGCTATAACAATGTCAAGTCAATAAATCAAATCTACCCATTACGTATCATCACTAATGTTTTAGCAAGAGGTTGGCGCTTTTACCAGTAGAATTAAATATTCTGTCTTGGTTTTATAAGATAGTGTTATCTATTCTTCCTATTACAGTGGTATCAAGACTATCCGGGTACTTAATTAAAGCCCCAGTAATTCCTTGTTCTTTTTCATAGCATCAATACAAAATTGAATATGATCTTCTAAATTAATGCCAAGTTCGGTAACACCTTTAATTATATCATCCCTGTTAACTGCCCTTGCAAAAGCTTTGTCTTTCATCTTTTTGATAACGGATTTCACTTCGACTTCATCAATTGATCTGCTTGGTCTCACATAAGTAACTGCAGTTATAAATCCCGCAAGTTCATCACAAGCAAACAATACTTTTGCTAAAAGAGTATCCCGGGGAATATTTGTATAATCAGCATGCGATAGAATAGTATTTCTAAAATCCTCATCAAACCCTTTCTCCTTCAATATTTCTGCACCTTTATAAGGATGTTCTTCGGCAGTCGGGAACATCTCATAATCAAAATCGTGAAGCAGAGCCAAACAACTCCAGTAATTTATATCCTGTTCAAATTTTTCAGCATAAGCTTTAACGCATGCCTCAACTGCATATGCATGCTTCAATAGACTATCGGATTTAGTGTATTCGGTTAAAATTGAGTGGCAATAATCCCGATCTCTCATAATATCCTGACTCATAATTTCTTCCTTAATTATTCTACTTTTTTAGATGGGCAATATTTATTGATGACACATTCAACACAGTTTGGTTTTCTTGCAACACATGTTTTTCTTCCATGATTCATAAGCAAATGGCCGCTAACAATCCAGTAATCTTCCGGTAATAATTCTTTAAGACGGAATTCTATTTTTATGGGATCCTGTGATTTAATAAATCCCAATAGATTTGATAACCGTTTAACATGAGTATCAACAGCTATTGATGGAATTCCGAATGCATTACCGGCTATAACAGATGCAGTTTTTCTACCGACACCGGGAAGAGTTGTAAGCGTATCAAAATCTTTGGGAACTTTGCCGTCATGTTTTTCAACAAGTAATTTGCAGCAATTCTTAATACTCTTTGCTTTTTGTTTGTAGAATCCCGTTGAAAAAATTTCTTTTTCCAATTCTCTGCTGGATATCTTAACAAAATCCTCAGGTTTTTTATATTTCTTAAAGAGTTGTCCGGTAACAATATTAACCCTTGCATCGGTGCATTGTGCAGAAAGGATAGTTGCAATTAGTAGTTGAAACGGATTTGAATATTCGAGAGCAGGTTTTGCTTGAGGGAATTCCCGCCAGAGAACATCGAATATTTTTTTTGCTCTTTGTTTTTCTTTATCAGTCATTTTTTAAAAATCTTTTGTCTTGTATGATTAGCCTATCAACTGGATTGTTACCTACAATATGACTTTGAATAATTTCTTCAACATCATCTTTAGTAACACCACCATACCAGATTTGTTCAGGGTAAACGACCACAGTAGTTCCAAACTCGCATGCATCAAGACAACCTGAAGAATTTGCTCTTACTTTTGAATTAAGTCCTAATTCCTTCAAGCGTTTTTTTAATAACTCTGTAACTTCATTAGAACCTTTTGCAAGGCATGAACCTCGCGGATGATTCTCTTCCCTTTTATTTTGGCAGATAAAAATATGTTTTTCGAATCTCGACATATTATTTATAAAAACAGGGAATCAAGTTTCCCTGTATAATTTATGAATTGATTTATTTGTAGCGCGTACGGGGGTCGAACCCGTGATCTCCGCCTTGAGAGGGCGGCGTCCTGGACCACTAGACGAACGCGCCAGTTAAATAAAATAAAACATATTTATTTGCTTTTCATTTCTTGTTATCCGTGATCTTCGTCCCGACTTGTCGGGAGCGGCGTCCTGGACCACTAGACGAACGCGCCTTGTTTTTACTTTCTAAATATAGCTATTCTATTAATAAATTTATAAACTGATTTCGTTTAATATACTTCTGATTTTTTCAAGTTCTCTTTCGCTCAATTTTATATCCGCAGCTTTTACGTTTTCTTTTACCTGTTCGGAATTACGCGCACCAACAATTGCAGAAGTTACAACATTATTCGAAAGAACCCAGCTTACAGCTAAATTGCCGACTGAAATGTTCTTACTCTCAGCAATCGGTCTTAACTTTTCAACAAGTTTTAGAGCTTTACTTAAATTTGGTTCTCTAAATGAAGCTCCTTTTCTTCTCCAATCATCCGGAGCTAATTTATTAATATCAAATTTCCCGGTAAGAAGACCGGCTTGCATTGGGCTGTAAACAACAACACCAATTTCATTTTGTAAACAATACGGAAGAATTTCATTTTCAACATTTCTTCTTAACAAACTATAAGGAGGTTGTAACGACTGGACACGTTCAATTTTCATGCACCGCATTAGCAAATTAACATCAAAATTACATACACCTATATATTTAACTTTACCTTCATCTTTTAATTGTACCATCATTTCCCATGAACGCTCAACATCTACTTTTTCATCCGGCCAGTGAATCTGGTAGAGATCAATATAATCTGTATTAAGTCTCTTCAAGCTTTCTTCACATTCCTTACGAATATTCTCAGGATCATTGTTGATAATCGCATTACCAGAGCCGTCATTTATCATACCGCACTTTGATGCAAGAAATACTTCTTCTCTTATCCCTTTAATTGCCTGTCCTACAACTTTTTCAGAATGACCATAACCATATACAGCGGCAGTATCAATCCAATTGATTCCGTTTTCAATTGCTGTATTAATTGCTTCGATCGATTCTTTATCATTTACGCTTCCCCATCCCCATTGCCAGGGACCACCAATAGCCCAGGCACCAAAACCGATAGCTGTAATTCGGGGACCATTTTTACCAAGTTGCCTTGTTATCATTGAGCAATTCTCCTGAAATTTATATTACAAGATATAAAAAAGCCGATCAAATATGACCGGCTTTAACAGCTGCCCCGTCAGGGGTCGAACCTGAAGTCTTCTGATCCAGAGTCAGACGTGTTGCCAATTACACCACGGGGCAATAGAAAAAAAGTTTATTTTCTTTTCAAAAACTCATTGTTAAAATAAGGATAAGATT
>JAGVBL010000159.1 GCA_020059785.1 Ignavibacteriales bacterium
AGAACAATAGCTCCTGATAAAATAGAGAGAGGTATTAATAAATTATTTTTTTCGTTCATACTACTATCCAAATTATTTTGTGTAAACAATATATTGTTTTGGAAGAAAAAACTAAAACTGATTTTTATTTAATCCGCACTAATAACAGCAAGTTTAAGATTTTTAGAAAGGCCAAACTCAGGAAATTCAATGTTGACAATATAAATACCGCTTGGAATAATTCGCCCCCAATCAGTTTTTAAATCCCATCTTACAAATTTTTCGTTAGAATCTTTTTCAAATTTTCTTATCAATTGACCGGCTAAGTTAAAAATTCTAAAAACAGCTTTTTGCGGCAAATAAGTGAAAGTGACAAAACGATCATTGTTAAATAATTCACTGTTGGTTTTACCATAAATCGGATTAGGGAATACATTAACTTTATCAAATTCTTGATCCCACAAACTTAGATCGGATTCAGGAGCATAAGTTCTATAGCGAAATACATCCTGATTGGTTAATGGATGGCTCGTGCTGATATCCAACGAGAGCAAAATTCCCTCGACAATCGGAAAGTCATCCATTGGATTTGGTTCTGCCAAATTTGTAAAAAGAGATTTTCCTGAAGTAAGATTTTTAATATTAAAAAACGGTTTATTGTTCTCTATTTTGCAAGTAATTTCATACTCGCTATTAGTTAACCTGTACGGATCAATCACTTTTCCTTTGAACCATCGCCATGTAGAACCTGAAACGCGATCTGCAATTAACTGATCTCCTATTTTAAATTGCGTGGTGATAGTTGGTGAAACCGGTTTAGGTACTGCTTTATAAATCTTTGTATTCGATTCGTGGTAGTTGGAAAGTATGTTAGAAAAAGTAAATGAGTAATGGCTTACTCCAAAATAATATTCTCTCCAGTTTGTGAGCGGCTTACCGCTAAAATAATCTTGAGTAACATAAAGATGTCTTTTAACACCTGTGTTTTTGCCTCTTGCTTTTATTGTCTGAGATAATGTCTGCGTGTCCGGATCAAAATCAAGCGAGCTTATTTCAGTAATACTATTTCGTACATCAAAAGTAGCAATAAGTTTACCCTCGCTTAATTTGGAATCTGCTTTAGGAAGTTGATAGACATTATACCCCTCAAATTTGTAGAAGCTGTTGCTGTTTTCAATTTGAGTAATTTGATTTTGGTCTCCACCCCAGTTTAGAATTATTAAGCCGTCAAGATTAGTAACTATAACTTCAGGAATTACTTTGCTAAAAATTATTTGACCGTTATTGAAATAAGAATTGCGCAAAGAGAGAGTAGAAAGTTTTAGTAATTCAATAGCAGCAAGATTTTTAGTTACACCATCAGCACCTGCAGCTAATTGCATATAAACAATTTCCTGTGTATCACCAGGTGCCATATTAAAGGGACCGGAACAGATCATCATTCTTCTATCTCCAGGAGGATATTGCACACCATCATAAAACCCGGTTTTTCTTAAATAATCTCCTGAAACCGGAAATTTTGTATAACCTCCGCCGAATTCTAAAGGAACCGGCCAGGGGTTTCCGGTTTTTGTTTTCCCTTGAAGATAATTGTAAAGTTCAATTGTTCCATTTGGATTTCCTATCCTTACATCACCAAATTCTAAACCAGCAAGTCCACCCTTGTATAACCAGGAAAATGCTGTCATTGACAGATTTTTTTTACCATAAATTATTCGATTATTAAAGTAAGCTTTATCCGAAGGCGATCCATCAACAACAGGTCCTTGAAGCAAACTAAAGCCCATAGATGGAATAATATTACCATAACCAGGGTCTGAATCATCACTATTAAATACGTATCCCAGATTTAATAACGTATCGCATCCAACCAAATCATCACCGCCATCTCCGCCAAGATCGGGGTCAGACCAGATTCCAAAATACATTTCATTAAAGTGATTCTGACTTTTATTAATTATTTTATAACGTTTGAATAATGCGTTACCGTAATCATCGTTTCTATTATAGCCCCAAATAGTTACTTGCATTTCAATTCCCATTGGTAAGGAACCGTACAACTTTTTTGTTTGAATTGAATCAAGATCGTTAGCAACAAACCATAAAGTCTGATCGGCACTGGGTACACCGGGAATATCAATCAGAGGATCATAATTTCCATCGTGATTTTTATCATCGAAAGGAGCTCCGTATTTTGCCGGCCATTCATTCCAATCTTTTTCATATTGATTAAAAATTTCCTGTTTAGTTTTTTTCTCATCAAGAATTTCATTTTTGAATTCGGCAGTCTTGTAATCCGGTCTTACTTTAAATACTCTAACATTTGTTGAATTTGGATCTTCTGTCGTACCATTTTCCAAAATTTTACCGGGAGACAAACCTGAAGAATATGAAGAACCACCGGCAAATATTTTTCCGTTAATAATTGCACCCCAATTTAATCCTGATGAAAAAACAGCAGTGTTGTCACTACCTATCGGAAATTGAAAACCTGAATCTCCTCTAGTACTACGGTCAGCTTCTCCATTATTATATAAAAATGTAGAAATATTATTGATATTAAATTTTGAAAACTGTTTGGTATAAGTGGCTAATTGGGGTAGGTTTTGGGATTTATTAACTTGTCCAATTATTTCCGAGTGAAATCCAGAAATAAGTAAAAGTAAAACAAGAAATCGGAAAGAGGTATTTTTGTTTTTCACAATAAACACCTTTTTTTATTTATCAATTTAGGATACTTTTAGTTAAAGTCAATGTAAATTAGTAGTTAAGTTTATCTGCTATGTTTTACTTTAAACGAAGCAATAGTTCATCACACATTGCAAATCCTTTTGATGTGAATGATAACAAGGAATTATTAACTTTTGCGAAGTTATTTTCCAAAATAAAATTAATTTCCGGTTGGTTTTTTATTATCCATTCATTTCCAAATTTTGACTCAAGTTCATTTAATTCCAGCCCTTTGCTTCGTAGAGCAAGCATTACATACTCATTTAATTTCTGTTCTTCAGTTAATTTTTCACTTCCAATTATAGCGTTACTTTTTTTTCTTATGGACTCTAAATAGAAATTAAGTCCGGAGTAATTCCACCAGCGCACACCGTCAACAAATGAATGTGCCGATGTTCCAAATCCCAGGTAATCTTTATATCTCCAATACGCATTATTATGAATACATTCGTAACCGTCTTTTGCAAAGTTGGAAACTTCATATTGTAAGAATCCATTACCGGTAAGAAATTTGATTGTATGTTCGTAAAGATCCGCATCGTAATCGTCGCTTTGCAATTTAACTTTTCCATCGAGGACCATTTTATTTAATATTGTCCCGGGTTCCAGTATTAAACTATAAGCGGAGATGTGTTGGATAGGTAGATCAATTGCCTGTTGAAGGTTAGAATGCCAAATTTCTTTTGTTTGATTTGGAAGGTTGAAAATAAGATCGATACTTATGTTATCGAATCCAACAGATTTGGCATCGCTAACAGTTTGTTTTGCAGTATTACTATCATGAATTCGTGTAAGAAATTTTAATTCCGCTTCGTTAAATGACTGAATGCCAATACTTATTCTATTGATTCCGGAAGATAAAAATTTTTCGAGCTTGTTAATTGATACAGTACCGGGATTAGTTTCAATTGTTATCTCTGCATCGGATTTTACTGTAAAACATTTTCTTATTTCATAAATAATTTCAGCAATGTATTCAGATTCCATAAAAGAAGGAGTTCCTCCTCCAAAGAAAATAGAAATTATCTCTCTGTTAGAAGAAAATTTTTCTGCAAAATAATTAATCTCCTTTTTAATAGATGACAGATATGACCTTACATTATCATAGGAGATGATAGAATAAAAATCGCAGTAGATGCATTTATGGTCGCAGAACGGTATGTGAATATAAATTGCGGTTTCTTTCATACTTTAATTCATTATTTCCATTCAAAGGCAAAATTAACTATTTTAATTATCACAACTATCAACCGGGGAATAAATATTATGAAATTTTTTAGTCCGGAATGGGCTGCAGAATTAAAAAACCAGATTAACATGAATCAAGAATACAAAAATTCATCCGAGGGCTGGGAATGGTTGTTAATCCTGTCAATAAAAGAGGGTAAGAATAATCAATCTTTATTGCTTGATTTAAATAACGGGGAATGCCGTGGAATTCGATCTGCGAATCAGGATGATATTAATAAGTGTCATTTTATAATAAGCGCAGGTAAGGAAACATGGAAGAAAATTTTAACGGGTTCGTTATCTGCCATGCAAGCAATGATGATGAAAAGTCTAACAATAGATAAAGGGAATATGAGTGAGTTGCTTCCATATGTAAATTCGTTAAAAGAATTATTGAATTCAGCAACAAGAGTTCAAACGGAATTTGAATAAAATTACCTTGAAGGCATTTCGCCTTCAAGGTTTAGTAATAATTTATAATCCTACAGAAATGCCGGCACTTGCAGTTTTGGTTTTGGCTATTTTATAATCTGCGTTGATATTGATTGCAACCAGTTTAATATTGAGTCCAATTAGAAAAGAAGTACTATTTTCTCCTTCCAGTTCAAATTCAACTTTTGCCGGAGGAACCGGAACACCATTAACAACTTGATTGGATTGATAATTATATTTTACGGTTGTCTTAGATGATTCAACCGTAAAACCAGCGTAAGGAGAAACTGAAATAATAGCACCGAAGGTTTTACCAACATATAAACCGAATTGAGATGCATTGCTTTCAAAAATATCGCCTACTTTCATCTGCTGCATAAAATAACCAACTCCAATATCAAGTGGTAAAGGATTTTTCAACCATGCACCGGGATTGTGAATTGCTCCAACTCCCCAGAATGTAAACTTACCCAGATCTTCAATATTTACACTCGGGAAATATCTTACTGAAACGTTAGTTCCTACAACAGTGCCAATTGTTGCCTGAACAGCAGCAGTTGGAAAGATCTTAAGATCATCAAGAAATCCTTTTACCTCTGGAATTGATAATTCATATGGATTCACAGTGTAAGTTTGACCGCCTGATGTAATTGTTTTACCTGG
>JAGVBL010000242.1 GCA_020059785.1 Ignavibacteriales bacterium
AAATGCATTTACACATTGTGCCGGCGTTCATACACATGCCGCTTCAATTAATCCGATGCACTACGAAAGTCTGCATCCTGATATTTTAGGACGTGCAAGAAGTTTTGCACTCGATCATATGTCGGGAATTGCATCTCTTAGATATGCACTCAATTTAATTGATGAAAATAATCTGGATGAAGATCATCTGCAGTCTGTTCTTGCCGAAGTAAAATCGGTAGGGCAACGGGGCAGAACTGTTGACCTTGAAGAATTGAAACATATCGTTGATGCTGTAAAGCACCACAAGACCTACGCTAAATAGAATCATTTTAAATAGAACCCCGGAGGAGCTTTAAATGAAAATAGGATTGCTTCATTCATTGTTGCGTAAAGATGAAAAATATTTGATGGATGAATTTGCTAAAATCAAAGGTATTGAACTTGTTCTTATCGATGATCGGGAAATTACATTCAATTTAGGAAAAGATAAGTTTGATGTTGATGTGCTTGTAGAAAGATGTATTAATCACTCCCGGGCTTTGCACGGTTTAAAACTGTTCGAATCAGCCGGTGTAAAATGTGTTAACTCTTATAATGTTGCTACTATATGCGGTGATAAACTCCTCACATCAGTTGCATTGGCAGAAAATAATGTCCCTCAACCGGAAGTTAGAGTTGCATTTACTGAAGAATCGGCTCTTAAAGCAATTGAAGAAATGGGTTACCCTGTAGTACTTAAACCTGCTGTTGGATCGTGGGGCAGACTTCTATCTAAAATTAACGACAAAGATGCTGCCGAAGCTATTCTTGAACACAAAACTGTTCTCGGCTCATATCATCATTCAATTTTTTATATTCAGAAATATGTTGAGAAGAAAGGGAAGGATATAAGAAGTTTTGTTGTTGGTGATAAATGTATTGCTACAATTTATAGAACCTCTCCTCACTGGATTACTAATACTGCACGTGGCGGGGTTGCTACTAACTGTCCCGTAACAGAAGAACTGAATGATATTTCCGTCCGTGCAGCAAAAGCTGTAGGCGGTGGAATTGTTGCTGTTGATGTTTTTGAAACCGGAGAAGGATTAATGGTTAACGAAGTAAATTATACAATGGAATATAAAAACAGCATTACAACAACCGGTGTTAATATCCCTCAGAAAATGGCTGAATATATCTTGCAAGTAGCTGAAGGTAAATAATGGAAAAAGTTAAAGTATCGATTGTTGGCGGATCAGGGTACACCGGCGGAGAATTAATCCGGTTACTTCTGTTCCATCCGTATGTAGAAGTTGTTGAAGTTACTTCGGAAAGTTATACAGGTAAATTTGTTTATAAAATTCATCCTAACTTAAGAAAATCTACAACACTCAAATTTATTTCCGCATCTGAATTACAACCATGCGATCTTCTTTTTTTATGTCTTCCTCATAATAGTTCGCAAAATCAAATTGATCGATTCAAAAATTTGGCTCCAAGAATTATTGACCTGAGTGCCGACTTTAGATTAAAAAGTGAATCGGAATATGAAAAATGGTACGGGCATAAACATGCAAGACCGGAATTGCTGAATGAATTTATTTATGGAATACCCGAATTACACAGGGAAGAAATGAAAAATGCAAAATACATTTCCAGTGCGGGTTGTAATGCAACGGCAAGTATTCTGGGGCTCTATCCGCTTTACAAGAATGGATTGGTTGATGAAGAAAGAACTGTAATAGAAGTTAAAGCCGGAAGCAGTGAAGGCGGTAATAAAGTTAATGAAGGTTCGCATCATCCCGAACGTGCCGGGGTGGTTAGATCTTACATGCCTACACAGCACAGACATACAGCAGAAATATTACAGGAACTTTCATTTGGTAAAAAAATAAATGTACATTTTTCAGCTACTGCTATTGATATTGTCCGCGGACTACTTGCAACATGTCATGTATTCTTAAAGAAGGATCTCCAGGAAAAAGAGATCTGGAAAATTTACCGCGAAGCTTATGGAAATGAACCGTTTATTAGAATCGTAAAGGAAAGTGAAGGAATTTACAGATACCCGGAACCGAAATTATTAAGCGGAACAAATTATTGTGATATCGGATTCAAGAAAGATGAATTTTCAAATCGGCTGGTTGTTATAAGTGCAATTGATAATTTAATGAAAGGGGCTGCCGGTCAGGCTCTTCAGGCATTTAATCTAATGTATGGATTTGATGAAAAAACCGGACTGGAATTCCCCGGTTTACACCCAATTTAAATCCTTGATCATGATCATGTTCTTGATCTTGATCATGTTCTTGATCTTGATCTTGATCATGTTCTTGATCTTGATCATGTTCTTGATCTTGATCTTGATCATGTTCTTGAATATTATCTTAGTCATTACTATGTGAAAATATGTGCCGACTACTTTATGTTACTTCAAATAACGAGTTTGATATTTCTGAATACTTAATCAGGTTTGCAGAGATTTCTAAAAAGAGCCGTGAATTTCAGGGACATGGTTGGGGCTGTGCATATTTACAGAATGGTAAATGGAATTATTATAAAAATGTTAAGCCAATCTGGGAAGATGACTTTGCCAAATTAGGCAACTCAACAAGATTAATTGCTCATGCAAGAAGTGCTTTTAAGGATGAAGGAATTGTTGTTGAAAATAATATGCCTTTCTATGATGATAAGTACATCTTTGTTTTTAATGGCGAACTGAGAGGTGTAAAAATTAAAGAAGATGGAAGAATAGGTGCGGAAAAAATTTTTAATTATATAAAAAGATTTAATACTGACGGAATTGTTGAAGGTATTAGAAAGGGGACTGAAATAATTAAAAAAAGATCGGCTTATATAAGAGCTATGAATTTGATTATTGCCGATGATAATGCAGCTTATGTTTATTCGTACTTTAATGAAGATCCGGAATATTTTACAATGCACATAAAAAAATCGGTTAATGAAATTGTTGTCTGCTCCGATCCTTTTATAGGTGATTTGAATTGGGAACCGATAGTAAATAATTCTTTACTGGAGATTAAATGTATCTAATTAAAATTGGCGGTGGGAAAGGGATTAATCTTAAGGGAGTAATTTCAGACCTTTCAACGCTGAATGAAAAAATAATTATTATTCACGGTGCAAATGCTGCAAGAGATGAATTGGCTGAAAAAATAGGTTTCGAGAAAAAAGTTGTTACATCACTTTCAGGTTACGATTC
>JAGVBL010000040.1 GCA_020059785.1 Ignavibacteriales bacterium
ATAGGTTAATTAAAAAACTTGAAGCAAACAGAAGAAAAATCAAAACTTTCGAAGGTTCCGGAGTAATAAGCATTTCATCATCACAATTAAATGCTAAAAGTACATTCCAGGTTACAGTAAAGAAACCCGATTCGCTTAAAATTTCTTTTTACGGACCTTTCGGTATCGATTTGGCGCATGCTTTAATTACCCCCAAAAATTTTCAGTTTTATGATGTAATAAACAATAACCTTTATCGTGGCCGTATGCGCGATGGAATTATTCAACAAGTTTTAAAAATTGATTACTCATTCGATGAATTAATTGATGCCTTGGCCGGTAGTATAAACCTTACAGAAAAACTTCGCGTAGAACCCGACGGCATTTCAACAAGCGGTAATAATTATTTACTCTCTTATCTCGATTCTGCAAATGGAATAGAAAGAATTTTTAGCATTAGAAATGATGACCTGGCAATAAGCGAAAATATTATCAAAAAAACCGATGGTGAAATTCTTATGGAAGGGAAGTATTCCCGGTTCAGAAATTATGAAGATGTTCCGATTCCTAGTGAAATTAATTTAAATGACATTGCTAATAAACAAAATCTTAAAGTTGAGTACCGAAAAATTGTTGTAAATAAAAATTCTATTGGTCTTAAGTTAGATGTTCCTACGGACGTTAAGATAATTGAATGGTAAAATATTCTGGATATATTGTACTTCTCTTAGTGCTCTTTCCGATGTCGGTTTTTCTTCAAACCGCCGATAGTATTAAGCAAAAAAATATTGAACTCACCAACATTGAGAATGAAATATCCCGGCTTGAAAATGATCTTAGAAACAAATCGAGAAAGGAAAGAGAATCAATTCAAACATTGGAAAACATTAACAAACAAAAATTACTTCTGAATAAACTGATCTTTACTATTGTTGAAGAAGAAAAAGTTAAATCGAGAGAAATTGATGAAACTGAAAAACTGATTACTACGGTTGAAGGAAGAATTAAGCTGCTAAAAGACAAATACAGCAACTATATTGTTTGGGTATATAAAAACAGGGGGTTGTCAATATTCAGGTTCTTGCTTAATACGGATTCGTTTAACAAGACAATTAAACGCTACCGTTACCTGCGCTACATATCTAACCAGAACAAAAAAACACTTGATCAATTAAACAAAAGCAAAGAGGAACTTACACTCTTAATTCAGCAACTTGAAAAAGAGCGAAGTGACAAAGAAATTCTTTTATCGCAGAAACAGAATGAGCAGATAATCCTGAACGATAAAGAGAATGAGAGGAAAGAATTAATCTCTACTTTGCGCAAAGACCAGAAAATGATTACTGCCGAAATTGAATCTAAAAGGCAAGCCGAAATACTTATTAAAAATATAATTGCAAGATTGATTGAAGAAGAACGTGCTAGAAAAGCAAAACTGCTTGAGAAAAAACCCGGTGAAAAGGTTGCGGTGCCAACTTATAATTATAGTAATTTTCAAAATTTCTCTGAGCTTAAGGGAATTTTAACCTGGCCTGTTAATCAGGGTAATATTGTCCGTAAGTTCGGAGAGAATAAAAATGAGCGGTTGAAGACAGTAACTTTAAATTACGGGGTTGATATTGTTGTAAAAGGGGATCAGAATGTTTACTCGGTTGCTGAGGGAATTGTCTCTGCAATTGACTGGATACCCGGTTACGGCAGTATTGTTATCATTACCCATAGAGATGAGTTCAGAACTGTCTATGGACATATAGCTAACATTTCTGTTAAAGAAGGGGACAAAGTATCTGCCGGTAAAGTTATTGGAAGTGTGAACGAAAGTCTTGAAGGTAATATCCTCCATTTCGAAATATGGAATGAAAGGAATTATCAGAATCCGGAGGGGTGGCTAGTTAAACGTTAATTTGCTCAATGGTTGTAATGTAATATGAAAAAAACTCATTTAGCATTAATAGTTTTTGTAAACCTTATTTTTTATCTACCAATAATTTTCTCCTCGTTGAAATTTTATGATGACGATTTTATAATATTCACTTACATTAATAATAATCCCTATTCACCAATTATTACCGACCCATCTGCACAATATTTTCTCTTTCTTAGACCGTTAAGCTATTTCAGTTTTTGGATTGACTATACTCTCTTTTCCGATAATTATATTGCAATTAAACTAATTAGTCTAACATTCCATATTTTCTTTATTGCAGTTACATATTTTATTTTATTTCGGATAAGCAGAAAATTCAATTTGTTTACAGATCGTAAAATAATTCTGTTAATGTGTTTAATCCTATCTATTCACTTAGATTCTTTAATGTGGATTTCTATTATAAATTATAGAACTGAACTACTAATGATCTTGTTCTATTCATTGTCCTTACTCTATTTTTTAAAATACATTGATACTTTTAAAAAAAGTTTTATAATACTAACGAGTTTTTTCTTTCTCCTATCAGTATTGTCAAAGCAAACAGGGCTCCATCTACCTTTAGTATTTTTGGTATTTATTTTATACGAATATCATTCAAATAAAACCACTTATTTCCGGGACAAAGGACTTGTCTACTTTTTCATCTTCTCGGCTATAATAATTTTTCTTTCTACAATCCTAAATTTATACTTTCACGAAAACCAGGTTAGTATTTTTGAAAATTTATTGAAAAAACCATTTACAATTTTCTCAATCTTTATTCATACTGTTATTCCTCTATATTCAAATTATATTCATAGTTTTTTTATTACAAATAAAATATATGCAGTAATCCTTTTCATTATAGCATTTTCAATTATCATTCTTTTCTTTTTCTTTCTTAAGAAAAAATATAGAATTAAAAATGATAAGATATTTTTAGCTTTAGCACTGTTTACTATAATATTGATCCCCCGGATTTTTGCGATCGGGAGTCAAAGATTAAATAGTATAATATTAGTATGGATATGCATTTCTTTCTTATTTATAGAAAAGTTAATTTCTAATAGAGCACTCATTTATTCAGCTCTTTTTATTTTGTTATTGTTTGGCTCGATTTCATTTTATGTGCGGACCAATGAAATTATTGCAAGTAACAATTTCAAAGAGGAGAATTTTGCAAAGCTTAGTAAATTTATAGATTCAAGAAGTGGTAGTACCTTAGTTTTATGTTCCGATACTTATGACGTAGTTCCATATAAGTATCAATATTATACCAAGCATAATTTCGGTAAAAGTGATAAGTTAATTTCAATCCCAATTTTGTATGAACTTTTGTTAGTAAACTATGACGTATCGTTGTATAAAAAAGTTTTTATAAATTGTGA
>JAGVBL010000420.1 GCA_020059785.1 Ignavibacteriales bacterium
ATGGCTGTTACTTTTTTCTTTAAGAGCTTTTCAATTACATTTTTCTTACCCACAGCAAGATGCAAAAATGAAAACAGAATTTGTTCATCCTCAAGTAGATCAACTTCCTGATCTGTAAGAGGTGCAATTTTAGCAATCATTTCCGAGCGCTGGTAAACTTCTTCCGGCGTATAAACAATATTTGCACCTACATTACGGTATTCATCATCTGTAAAATGACTTTCAATTCCGGCACTGGTTTCAACAAAAACCGTATGACCAGATTTTACCAGAGCATCCACACCGGCCGGAACTATTGAAACTCTTTTTTCTTCTCTTGTTGTTTCCTTTGGTATTCCTATTCGCATAAAGTTTTTTGTTTTATTTGATGTAAAAATAGTTATTAAAAATTCTATCTACAATGGACTGTTAAACGGGCGTTAACGGTTTTTTATTTGATAGGACAGCAGCCACGTTTTTAGCGGCTAATTGAGCCATTTTGCTCCGTGTTTCTGTTGTTGCACTACCAATGTGAGGTAATAAAAACACATTATCCAGCTTAAATAATTCGGGATTTATTTTCGGTTCGCCTTCATAAACATCAAGTCCGGCAGCAAATATTTTTTTCTTCTTAAGAATCTCAATCAGATATTTTTCTTCAATCACTTCCCCGCGTGATGTATTTACTAAAATAGAAGTTGGTTTCAGCAAATTCATGTTTTCTCTGTTCAAAATGTGGTAGGTATTCTTGTTGAGAGGTATATGAATGGAAACTATATCTGAATTTTTTAGAAGCGCATTTAGTGAAACTTTTTTAGCACCGGTTACTTTTTCAAATTCAGCTTTACGATTTCTGCTGTAATAAACTATTTTTGTTTTGAACGGCAACAACCTCTTAGCAACTTCAATTCCGATTCTACCGGCACCTATAATTCCAGCTGTCTTGCCGGCTAACTCAACACCCAACATTAATTGCGGCATCCATGCTGTGAATTTATTTTTACGAACGAATATGTCTCCTACCCTCAACCGCCTTGCACATGCGAGTATAAGAGCAAGAGTAAGATCGGCGGTAGCATCGTCAAGTATTCCGGGTGTGTTGGTTACTATAATGTTTTTAGATTTAGCATAAGCAACATCAATATTGTTGTAGCCAACTGCAACGTTTGCAATCACTTTGCATCTCTTCAAATTATCAATCACTTCCCTGTCAACTGAATTGGTGAGGAGCGGTATCAATCCATCTGCTTCTTTAGCTCTCTTAATCAATTCTCTTTTACTGATTATATTGTTCTTTTTATATAGATCAACTTCAAATCCTTGTGATAATAAATATTCTTCAACATTCCCCGGCAATTCCTGTGTAATAAAAACTTTCATGTTTTACCCGAACAAAATTCTTACAATAAACAATGCACCTAATATTCCGGCAATATCAGCCAGCACGCCGGCAGCAACAGCATGTCTTGTTCTCTTAATGTTAATAGTTCCAAAGTAGAGTGCAAGAACATAAAATGTTGTTTCAGTACTTCCCATAATTGTTGAGACTAAAATTCCTATAAACGAATCGGCGCCGTGGACGGAAATAATTTCCGACATAATTCCGAGTGAACCGCTCCCGGAAAGAGGACGCATTAAAGCCATCGGTAATGCTTCTGCCGGCATTCCAATAAGATTTGTAACGGGGGATAAAATCAGAATCAGAAAATCCATTGCTCCGCCCGCTCTAAAAATTCCTATAGCTACAAGCATTGCAACAAGGTAAGGAATTATTCTAATGGCAACATTAAATCCTTCTTTTGCACCGTCAACAAAAACTTCGTAGAGCTTTACACGTTTAATTGCACCGTAAAATACAAACGTAATAATTATAAGCGGAATTGCCAGAACTGAAACCGCACTAATAACCGACTTAACAAGCTCCGTATTAAATGCAGAAAAAATTCCCGATGTAATTGCCGCGATCAACACCGCTGCAATAACAATAAAACCGAAAATGAATTTCATGTTCGATTTTAACCATTGTGCAAAATTGAAATTTGGTATAGAGAACTTCTCCAGAACTTTTGCAGCGGTTATACCTGTAATAGTAGCGCATAACGCACCGAAGAAAGAAGTGCCGATAATTATTGCCGGGTCGCTGCTACCCGCCGCAGCTCTTATTGCAATTGCAGTTGCGGATATTAGTGTTAACCCCGCTGTATTAATTGCAAGGAATGTACACATTGCATTTGTTGCGGTTCCCTTATCAGGATTAATTGAATCGAGTTCCTCCATCGCTTTCAAACCAAAAGGTGTTGCGGCATTACCAAGACCTAACATGTTAGCCGAAATATTCATTATCATCGATCCGATTGCCGGATGATCGTGAGGTACATCCGGAAATAAAAATTTTGTTAACGGTCTAACACCTTTTGCAATTAAGGAAATTAACCCGGATTGTTCGGCAATTTTCATAATACCGAGCCAGAGCGCCATTATTCCGATTAATCCCAGTGCTATCTTAACCGCATTAGCAGCGTAATCAATTGCAGAGTTGGTAACTTCTTTCATCTTAATAAATGAAATTCCCTCTGTGTAGAATGTAGCTGTATAAAGAACCGAATCGAGTTTCTCTCTTAATACAATAGTACCGGAAAGATCATTCTCCTTACCATTAATCTTTGCCATCTCTTTCCACATTGCCGGACTCTTATCGCCTACTTCAAAGTAAGCGGTAAAATTTTTCTTCTCCTTGTTATAAGTAAGCTTAACATTCTGTTCAACATCATCATTAAATTTTGTGTTGTAGAAATCATTGAAAACGGTTTTACTTATCATCAGATTAGCTGAGGAAGATTTAGAGGAATCAATTACGGGTTGATCTAACTTTACAAGAACAAAGAGCGGTTCGCCGTTTCTATATTTATTTGTTGCTGAATCGGATAGGTCAATAGTAACCGCTGTAACAATGCCGAGCAGTAGCAATGAGAACCAGATATAATTTAGCATTAGATTCCCGAATGGTGAAATGAATTGGCATAAAATTATTAAATTCTTTTCGTAAAAAACATTTTTTATTTAATTTCGGTTATAAAAGTACAGGAAAGACAAAATGAAAACCGGTCTGCTTCAATACAATCCCCTCTGGGAAAATCCGCAAGGAAATATTGATAAGATTGATAAGATGGTTGAACAGCTCAAAAATAAAATTGATCTTCTGATACTGCCCGAGTTATCTCTTACCGGATTTACGATGAACTCAAAAATTTTTGCAGAGGATCTTGATGGAATTTCCACTCAGTATTTTATGAAGCTCTCTCAAAGATTAAAGTGCAGTGTTCTTGCCGGAGTAATTGAAAAGAGTGAAGAAGGAATTTTTAATTCGCTGGTTCATTTTAACAGCGATGGTCTTGTAACAGCGCGCTACAGGAAGATTCATCCGTTCGGTTATGCTAAGGAGGATCAGAATTACAGCGCCGGTGATGAAATTGTTGTGACGAAGATTGATAATGCTAAAGTCGGGCTTTCCATCTGTTACGATTTGAGGTTCCCCGAGTTGTACCGTCTCTACGCCAAGCAGAGAGTTGATTTAATTGTAAACATAGCCAACTGGCCTGTTCCGCGTATCGATCACTGGCGCACGTTATTGAAAGCGCGTGCTATTGAAAACCAGTCGTTTGTAATCGGAGTTAATCGGATAGGTAACGACCCACTCTTGCAGTACAATGGTTTTAGTTCGGTCTACGACCCGATGGGGTACGAATTGCTCTCCGTTAAAGAGGAAGAAAATATATTTGTTGTTGACCTGAATATTGAAATAGTAAAAGTGACGCGAGAGAAGCTCCCCTTCCTTGAGGATATCAGGTTAATATAAATGATGTTGTTATTTGAAGGATTTTTTTTGTAACTTTATTTAGAATTTGATTCAATCATAATATTCTTCCAAAATACTTTAGAATAACGTACAGGGATAAAACCTGTACAAAATAGTGACTTATTATACTCCTTAAATTTTTTATCTAATAATCCGAAATAATTGATAGAAAAGTTCCTCATTCTAAGTCCGTTCATTTACTATTAAAAATAAACAAACTAGGAGGTGGGGAAAGAAAATGGAAGACCAAGAAAAAAAGCAAAAACCTACTATTGCCGTATTAGGAGCAGGTCACGGTGGTATGGCTATGGCCGGACACATGGCATTAATGGGCTTTAAAGTAAATCTATTCAATAGAAGCAAAGAAAGACTATGGGGAGTAATTTCAACCGGCGGGATACGAATCGAAAGTGATTTCGGATTATCAGGATTCGGAAAGATTAATATTGCATCAACTAATATTGAGGAAGTTATTAAAGATGTTGATATAATTATGGTTGTTGTTCCCGCAACAGCTCACAGTTACTTAGCTGAAATATCGGCTCCATATCTACAAGATGGACAAATTTTAGTATTGAACCCCGGTAGAACTTTCGGAGCATTGGAATTCAAACAAATACTCAATTCTAAAAATATCAGTACAGATGTAATAATTGCAGAAACACAAACATTTATTTACGCTTCAAGAGTAACAGGTCCGGCTCAAGCAAAAATTTTCAGAATAAAAAATTCAATACCAATTGCATCGATTCGTGCTCATTTAATTCCCACCTTGCTAAAAAAGATTCGGGTTATATATCCGCAGTTTGTACCAGGCGACAATATTTTTAAGACAAGTTTTGACAATATTGGAGCTGTATTTCATCCTACATTATGCGTTTTAAATGCTGGCTGGATAGAAGATGAAGCAGAATTTCAGTTTTATGTTCAGGGTGTTACTCCATCAGTTGCTAGAATACTTGAAAAGGTGGATGAAGAAAGAGTAAAAGTAGCCGAAGCACTTGGTATCCGTGCACTTACAGCAAGAGAATGGCTTTACCTTGCTTATAATGCACACGGAAATATTCTCTTTGAATCGATGCGGGCTAATCCGGGTTATAGAGGTATAAGCGCACCTACAAGATTAAATATGCGGTATCTCACCGAAGATGTTCCCACAAGTTTAGTTCCGATAGCATCTACAGGGAGAAAATTTGGTGTGGAAACTCCAACAATAAATTCTATTATTCATATTGCTTCAATACTAAATAAAACTGATTACTGGGAAATTGGAAGAACTGTTGAGAAACTCAACATCCATAATATGTCTTTGAAGGATTTGCGGCTCCTTGCAATTGGAGAAAAATAATTTTATCACGAATTAATTGAAGACATTATGAAAGAGAAAAAATTAATTCTTGGATGTGCAATTGGAAATTGCGTTCATATAGGCGGATTAAATCATTTCCTTAGACTTGCAGAATTAGAAGGATACGATACAATTTCTCTTGGTCCGGCTGTCTCAGTTGAACGATTGTCATTCGAAATCGAAAAGAATTCCCCTGACATTGTAGCAATAAGTTATCGATTAACCCCCGAAGTAGCTGAACATATTTTTGTTTCCTTAAAAAATATAATTGAAAAAAATTCGTTTCATAATGTAAAGTTTATTTTCGGCGGTACTCCTTCGGTTGCAAAGGCAGCTCTTAGTTCATCGATATTCGAAAAAGTATTTGATGGAACCGGTTCATTAAATGAAATTATACTTTACCTTAGAGGAAAGCGAGTTCAAAATGAAAAGCAATTATATCCTCAAACTCTGGTAGAAAGAATCAAACAAAAATTTCCTTATCCAATTATCAGGCATCATTTCGGAAGACCTTCGGTACAGGAAACAATTGAAGGAGTAAAAAAAATTGCAGAAGCTCAGGTCCTTGATGTAATTTCACTTGGAACGGATCAAAATGCACAGGAGTATTTTTTCCACCCCGAATTGATGAATAAGTCTTTGGATGGTGCGGGCGGCGTTCCTGTCAGAAGCCCCGAAGATCTCTCCAGAATCTATTCTGCATCGAGGTGCGGCAACTATCCACTAATGCGGTGCTACAGCGGTACAAATGATTTGATTAAATGGGCTGAAATGAGTCTTAATACTATCAACAATGCCTGGGCAGCAATTCCACTAACCTGGTACAGTGTAATGGATGGACGATCTAAACGCCACTTAAGTATTGCAATTAAAGAAAATCAGTCCGCTATATGCTGGTATGCCGAAAAAGGGATTCCGGTTGAAGTAAATGAATCTCATCAATGGAGTTTACGCGATGCTCATGATTCGCTTGCAGTAGCCGCGTCTTTCCTTGCAGCTTACAACGCTAAAAAGCTGGGAGTTAAGAATTACGTCTCACAATATATGTTCAATACTCCGCCGGGTACTTCTCCACAAATGGATATAGCAAAAATGCTTGCAAAAGTTCAGTTGATAAATCAGCTGACATCAGACGACTTTTCAGTATTCCGCGAGGTGCGTGCCGGTATAGCCCATTTTTCACCTGCTCCAAACATAGCAAAAGGACAACTTGCAGCATCCGCATTAATAAGTTTAGCATTAAAACCTCACATATTGCATGTTGTTGCTTTTTGCGAAGGTGACCACGCAGTTCAACCCGATGAACTCATCGAGAGCTGTAACATTGTTAACGGCGTAATTCAAAATTCATTAAACGGACTGCCGGATTTTATATCAGATAAAAAAATTATTGAGAGAAAAAACCAGTTAATTGACGAGGCAAACTATTTACTGAATGCAATAAAAATCTTTGGAAAGGATAAAAGCGATGACCCCTTGTGCGATCCGGAAGTTTTAACAGAATCAATTAAATCGGGGATACTCGATACTCCGCATTTCATGGGTAATCCAAATCTATGCGGAAAAATTAAAACCAATTTGATTAACGGCGCCTGGTTTGCAGTAAATAATGAAACAGGTGAAATATTAACCGAGAAAAAAAGATTGGAGAATTTTTTGCATAATTAATTTTCTGGAGGAATTATGTCTGGAATGGCGGGGATAAATAAACCGGATCAGTTTAACCTTGTTGAAAAAATGTTAGATAGAATTTCCAATCGTGGCAAGTATAAGAAGATTGTTTTTTCGACTAATATTTCAACACTAGGTATGGTTGTAACAAAACCTCAATCCGTAGGTTTAGAGCTTTTTATATCATCTAAATTTGTAAATGATAATTCAGCATCTCGTATTGCCGAAGCAATTGAAACAGGAAATGGTATTGAATTAATAAGGGATCATTTAGGTATTGCG
>JAGVBL010000426.1 GCA_020059785.1 Ignavibacteriales bacterium
ATTCCCGGGAATTCTAAATATTCAACCATTTATTGCAAATACACTTGAACCGAAATTGGGATTCTTATTCCAGCTTTCTAAGAATGAATTACGTTTAGATATAGGCAACTCGTTTGATATTTTACATTACAAAAAGAATGACAGTGAGGTATTTTCATTTGGAGCCGACTTATTCACTTATACGCTGTTACGCGGAGAAAAAGATTTTCATTTTCCGGTAGATGCGGTTGATTATTTGTTTGGGATTAACGGAAGTTATAAAAAAGTTGAAGACCAATATGAATACGGAGCGCGGGTTCGTATAAGTCATATTAGTGCCCATTTTGTCGATGGACATTATGATGCTTCAATAGGAGCGTGGCGCGATGTATTAAATCCGCGTGTTTATAGCAGAGAATTTATTGAACTAATGCCGTTTGTAAAATTCAACTCGCTGCGGGTTTACACCGGAATAACATATCTATTCCATGTTACACCGGATTATCTTGGTAAAGATATTTATCAGTTGGGGTTTGATTATGTGGGTAATCAATTTGACTCTGAAACCCTGTCGCCGTTTCTAGCTTATGATTTTAAGATTGCAAAAATCAATAAGTATTCTGCTAATCATTCGTTTTCAGCCGGAATAAAATTCGGCAAACCTGATGGACGTGGTTTTAGCATCTACTTCAATTATTACTCAGGTAAAAGTATTCATGGCGAATATTTCGATTTTACTAAAACGTATTCTGCAATAGGAATTAATCTGGATCTATAATAATGCCGGAAGAATATTCATTTTCATCGCAACAGGTTTCTACAGATAAACCAAGAAAAAAAGGTTATCTGATTCATATCATATTATTTGTGATTACTTTTTTTACCACCCTAATTGCCGGAATGGAATGGACAACCGGTAAAATTGGTCCTTATGAATTTGCAGATATGGCTCGCGGACTTCCATATGCACTTTCAATATTGTTTATACTAACATTTCACGAATTCGGACATTACTTTGCAGCGGTTTATCACAAAGTAAAAGCAACACTTCCATACTATATTCCATTTCCACCGATACCGGGTTTTTTCAACTTCGGAACAATGGGTGCTGTAATTAGAACTAAATCAGCAATACCGACAAACAAGGCAATGTTTGATATTGGTGTTGCCGGTCCTATCGCCGGATTTATAGCAAGCACTATTGTTCTTATTTACGGATTTACACATTTACCATCAGTTGATTATATACTGCAAATTCACCCGGATTATTTTACACCTGAATACGGAAAAGAAGGCATTCATCTGGAATTTGGCGGAACTATTTTATTCGAAATATTTAGAGCACTCTTTACAAACGCTAATGAGTTCGTGCCGCCTATGTCGGAAATCTATCACTATCCATATTTATGTGTCGGCTGGTTCGGTCTGTTTATTACAGCGATGAATTTAGTACCGGTCGGTCAATTGGATGGGGGTCATATCATCTTCAGCATGTTCGGAGAAAAAATTCATGAAGCAATAGCAAGCATCTCAATGATAGGTTTAGCATTTCTGGGAATTTCAGGATTGTTAAGCTCATTATTGAATTATGATCTTGGTTTCGGATGGACGGGCTGGTTACTCTGGGCATTCATTCTATATTTTGTAATAAAAGTTAAGCATCCGCCGGTTCCGCATTTCGAAAAATTAAATTCACCAAGAATGATTTTGGGTTATGTAGCAATAATAATTTTTGTTGTTTCGTTTTCTCCATCACCTTTTGTAATTACAATGTGAAAGTAGATGTAAAATTAAATTGTCTTGACATTTACTTATGTGATTTCTACTTTTGCCATAGTTAAAAGGGAAAAATTATAGAAACTTTGCTACTTTAATTTCTACAATCAGTTAATTTATAGATAAGGCAATATTTCTATGATTTTTTCTTTTTTTATACAATTCAAAGCTTCTTGCCATAAGGTCCTTAAAAAAATCAGTTTAATTGATTTCTTTATAATTCCGCTATTTATCTTATATTTAATCGCATGCGAAAAAATTCCCGATGGAATTGTTGAACAGACAAAACTGTACTATAATGTAAAAACCATTTCAGCACCGGCTAATTTCAGTTATTCTTCAGCGGATTCTAATCTTATAACAACAATAGAATTTGACGATATCAGATATATCAACAAAGTGTGGCTTCAAATTAAATCTGATGATGGCAGCACAACAATTACTACCTCATCTCAGATGTTTGACAATGGGAATACAGCATTGAATGGTGATCAGAAATCAAAAGATAATATTTACTCTGCAAAGATCGGGATCAGTAAAAAATTTTCATCCGGTAGGTATTACATAAATTATTTTGTTGAGGATAATGTAAAACCGGTTTCTGGAAATCTGGCTAAAGTTGCATCCCATTACTTCAATTACAACAACAACCAGATTAGTTATCCGCCTGTAATTTCCAATTTAACAATTCCAAATTCAGTAACAAGAGGAGAGACTTTTGTATTCACGCTAAAAGTTGAAGATGGAAACGGACCCGGGGATATTTCTCAAGTCTATTTTAAATTATTCAGACCAGATGGTTCTCAGGTTGATCCGCAAAATGGTTTAGGTTATTTCTTAATGGTTGATGATGGTAACTTTGATACATTTGGAGATAGAACTGCAGGTGATGGAATTTATTCATTTAAAAATTCTTTTTCTGCAACAACTCAAACAGGGCAGTGGAAGTTTGAATTCCAGGCAAAAGATAAAAGCGGAAATCTGAGTAATACAATAATTCATTTGATGACCGTGAACTGATATGAAAAAAATTTTCCTTACATATTTTCTATTTGCAATAAATCTTGTCGCACAATCGATTCCGGTATATTACGAATTGACTCCAAAGACTCTTTCTAAAACCAGTGATGCATATCCTTCCGGTAATACGGCTGAAAGAATTCTTATTCAGGATAATACAATTTGGCTCGGTACTTCAAAAGGATTAAGTAAATCTTCCGATGGTGGAAATACATGGACAAATTATTACAAAACCGAGCCATTTGGAGAGAAGAGTATTTCTGCTATTGCTTATAGAAACGGTATTATCTGGGCCGCTTTATGGTCGTCAATAACTGTTGGTGGTTCACCTGATGGTGCAGGAGAAGGATTAGTTTATTCGACTAATAACGGAAATAATTGGACTCTTATTCCTCAACCTGTTGATAAAATGACAGACTCATTAATTCAATACGGGAATAATATAATTAAAGCTGTTCCTACAACTGTAACGGGACAAAATTTTACTTATGGAATTGGTATAACCAAGGATGCCGTCTGGATTGTATCGAGAGCCGGAGGTTTAAGAAAATCTACCGATATGGGAAAGACATGGCAAAGAGTTCTTTTACCACCTGATAATTTGAATTCCATCAAACCATCTGATCAACTTAATTTTGAATTAAGACCTAAAGCTGGTGATAAGGGAAATAACAATCACATCCCGGTTTCAATTTGTGTTGTTGGTGATGATACTTTGTATGTAGGCACCGGCGGCGGCATAAATAAATCTACTGATGGTGGAATAAGCTGGACAAAAATGAACCGGACAAATCAAACTAATCCTATTAGCGGTAATCACATCTGGAAGATTTCTTATAATCAGTATGATAATTCTATTTGGGCTGCAACATGGAAAGCCGATGGACAGACAGAATTTTGGGCTATTAGTTATAGTTATGATGGTGGAAAAAACTGGAATATTACACTACCGGAATCTCGCACAATGGATATAACTTTCAGACCATTATTTGGTACTTCCACAGATGTAATTGCAGCTACACAGGATGGATTATTCAGATCTGGTAATAATGGAAAAACATGGCTGGCAGCTCCGCAAATATATGATGATGCTTCCAAAATTCAGGTTAACACAAATCATTTCAGGGCTGTACAAAATCAAATTGTTAATAATGAAACTGCCTACATCTGGATTGGTTCGCTTGCAAGTGGTTTAATCCGTTTCGAAGATAAAAAGAGTATGTGGAACGGTGGCTGGAAAGTATTTCTCAAATCAGGTGAATATACAGTTAAGAAAGAAAGTTTTGCGTTCCCAAATCCTTTCTCTCCGGTTTCAAGAACTACCAGAATAAAATATTCTACTGAAAGAAGTTCCGATGTAACAATTAGAATTTTTGATTTTGGAATGAATCTAGTAAGAACATTAATTCAAAATGCACCGCGTGGACAAAGCGAAGAACAATTTGAAAACTGGGATGGTAGGGATGACAGTGGAAAGATAGTACCAAACGGTGTCTATTTTTATCGAATTGATTTAGGGTCGGACAATCCTATCTTTGGCAAAATAATGGTTCTAATGTAGAAAAGGAAAATCTGCAAAGTGAAAAAAATTATAACGACTATATTGATTTCATTAAGTATTGTAAATGCTCAGCCACAATTTTCAGCAATAAGCAGTCTTCCCGGTGCATTTAGCAGAATGGGATTTGGTTCAAGAGGAATGGGCATGGGCAATGCACTTTCAGCCGTTAATGAAGGGAACTTAGTTGCTTATTATAATCCGGCATTAGCTTCCTTTCAGCAAGGGAATTCGTTTCAAACTTCTTATTCAATTTTATCACTTGACAGATCATTAAACTTCTTAAGTTATACACGTAATTTTGAATTTGGTAAGGTTGAAACACCTGATGGCAAATCCCGCCCAAGATCCATTGCAGGAATAAGTGCTGGTATAATTAATTCCGGTGTTTCAAATATTGATGCAAGGGATGCACAGGGAATTAGCACTGGAACTTTATCAACTTCTGAGAACCAGTTTTTTGTTGCGGTAGCAAATCGATTCTCTGAAAAACTGGCAATAGGAATTGCGTTTAAATTCTACTACTACAAATTATATGAAGATTTCAGTTCTACAGGATTGGGATTTGATTTAGGTGCACTTTATTCTTTTAACGAGAATCTTAATTTTTCTTTTGTCATAAAGGACATCAACAGTAAATACGATTGGGACAGCGGAAAAATTTACGGGCAGTCCGGAAGGCAGAGTAAAGACAAGTTTCCATTACTTACCAGGATTGGTGCTTCTTATAAGTTCGATAATCCTAATTTAATAGCAGCAGTAGAATTTGAGAATACCAATGCTAATGCAAAAAATTTGCGTGCCGGTGTTGAATACAATATTTATGAAGATCTTTTCTTGCGTGCCGGTGTTGATAGATACAATGTTATAAATTCTGATGTACCTGTAAAACCGTCATTAGGTTTCTCATATTTCCATTTATTTAATTCATACCGTATTGGAATTGATTATGCATTTGTAATGGAACCATATTCAAGCGGTGATCAGCATATTATTGGCATTAGCGTTAATTTTTAAATTATGATTAGAAAAATATTTTTATCGGTTTTAATATTTTGCAGTTTACTCCCGGCACAGGGAACCGGTAACAGCGGAGTTGCATTTCTTAAACTTGGCTCAGGATCCCGGAATATTGCAATGGGGGATCTGGGAACGGTTGCCGGTAGTGAATTGAATGCGGTTAATTATAATCCTTCAATATTATCCATATTGAATAAAACCCAGTTAACATTCTCTCATAATAGTCTTATTCAGGATTTGCGTTCTGAGTTATTCGGAGGAAGTTTTAATGCATTCGGTATTCCGCTGGCTGTTATGATAAATACAACATCAATTTCCGATATCGAAATTAGAAACATACCGGGTGAAGCTGTCTCAAAATTCAATGCAAATTATTTCTCTGCCGGACTTTCAGGTGCAATAGAGCTTCTTAATAATTTTCATACCGGGTTTACATTAAAATATCTTTATGAAAATTTATATTCCGATGAAGCTTCGGGGTACGCATTAGATTTCGGAATTACATATACGGGAGTAGCAGAAGGACTTACATTCGGAGCTTCTTTACGTAATATGGGATCGATGAATAAACTAAGGAATGAGGCTACAAAACTGCCCGGAGATTTTCGATTGGGCGCTTCATATGCACTTAATTTCAGCGATATGAAATTCATTATAAACTTATTGGGTGGTTTTCAAAAATTCCTTGATGCTGATGATTCCCATTTGCACTTTGGTACTGAAGTAAACTACGATAATTTTTTCTTTATCCGCGGAGGTTTTATTACCGGTTATGAAACTAAAAGTGTAACAACCGGATTCGGAATTAAATTAAAAAGTTTTAATATGGATTATGCCTATGTACCGTTTAAGTATGGATTGGGTGATAATCATATCATAACTTTTATTTTTACTTTCAACGAATAAACTTATTGGAAAATCATTCAAATAAATTCAGGAGAAATTATCGAAACAGTATTACTTCATTATTCATATGCTAATTGAGGTAATTATGAAAAAAGTTCTCTTTTTATTCTGTGTTTTATTTTATACAACAACTATCCTTTCACAATACAAGTCTGATCAATCTAATTCTACCAATGATAATCTTCCGAAAAATGTGCTGATTTCAATTGTCAAATCTGTATTATCAAATAAAGATTTACAACAGATGTATGATTTTATTTCTCCCGAAGCATATATTATTTTGGATAATAAATATGAGAGTTTGTTTGAGGTATTGCGTAATAGTATGCTAAAAGAAAAATTGCTGGGAAATCTTGATCGGGCTTTTCAATTTATGAAATTATGGCTTTCGGATGATCAAAAGACCGCTTATTTAATAATTGAATCTAAGGGCGATAATAAATCAATTTGGCATACAATATTATTTACTAAAAAAGAAAATAATAACTGGCAAATTATTAATTGGCATAGAAGCTGATTTTATAAAAAACATTATGCTGATAAATTTACAGAAGTTTTTAAATCGTTATTAAAACCATTTTACTATTTTTGCAGGAATCATTTTCTGGTCTATTATGGAAGTAATCAAATATTCTGAAGAGTGGAAAGAAAAGTGGGACCGGTTTGTACTTCAATCTAATAACGGTACAATATTCCATCTTCAAAAATTTTTAGATTATCACACTCCCGGCAAATTCAATTTCGATCATCTTATTTTTTTAAAAAAAGGTAAAATTGAGGCATTGCTGCCAGGTGCCATTAAGAATGGAGTATTTGAGTCCCCAATTGGTGCCAGTTATGGATCGATTGTAACTAAGGATATAAAATTTGCAGAGGCAATGGAAATTATTTCTGCTTTGCTTGATTACGGGAGCCGGAATAAAATTACAGAATTTGAGCTTACTTCTGCTCCAATGATTTATGAAAAGTATCAAAATCAAAATCTTGAATTTGCAATGCGCTGGCTTGGTTTTAATTACAAACTTCACTACATCTCAAGCGCAATCAATTTAAGAAAGGGTGAAGATTACTTATTAAGATTTTCTCCAACCACCAGAAGAAATGTAAGGAAAACTTTCCGCATCAAGGATTTGCGGATTGAAATAAACGAAAGGTACGATCAATTTTATCCAATACTTGTTGAGAATAAAGCTAAACATGATGCAAAGCCCACGCATTCCTATGACGACCTGATAAGACTTAAACAACTCTTACCGGAAAATTTAGTTTTATTCATGGTTTACCTTGGTGATAAACCGATAGGCGGTTCGCTTCTTTTTTTAGCGAATAAAAATGTTGCTCTCTGTTTTTACAATATGATGCTTTATGAATACACTGATTATAAACCGATGCACCGCATTATGTATGATGTTGTTAACTATGCAACTGAAAGAGGGTTCTCGTATGTTGATATCGGTGTGTCTCAGGATACTAAAGCAGAGAATCCTATGACGCCCAGTATGAGTCTTATTGAATTCAAAGAACAGTTTGATGCAAAGACAATTATGCGTAATACACTTCATATTAAATTATAGTCAGGATTACTTTGCAGAAAAGTATTTGCATAGCATTTCTTGGTAATGCGCTTCACGATTCCAGAATTGTTAATCTTACCAACTCGCTTAAAGAAGATAATTGCAGAGTCCAGGTAATCTCATTCGATTGGTTTATTAGTAATCAGTCGTATTTCGATCAGACTTATTCGATCTATAAACTCGAGAAAAAAAATAGTCTCCTGTTTTATTTAAAATATGCCTTCATACTTATCAATCAATTACTCAGGACAAAAGCCGACATCTATTTTGCTGAAGATTTTTACACTCTTCCTTTCGTAACAATAATTGCAAAATTGAAAAGAGCAAAAGTTTATTACAACAGTCGGGAATTGTATGCATTTATAGGGGGATTGCGGAATCGTCCGTTCCTTCAGTCGGTTGTTAAAGCAATCGAAAAACTATTTATTACCAGAGTTGATATTGTACTAACAACGGGTGAAATGGATTCCCACTTCATAGAGAATTTTTATGGTATTAAGAATACTCTTGTTATACGGAATGTCCCTTTGCTTCGCTATCCGGATTCAATAATTAATTTTCGGGGAAAATATAATCTACCCGTTAATTCATTCATACTTCTTTACCAGGGTGTTTTGCTTGAAGGGCGGGGAATTCCATTGGTATTAAAAGCAATGAAGAGATTACCCAAAACTGTTCTTATTATTCTTGGAAATGGTGAACAAAAAAAGAATTTCCAAAAACTTTCAGAAGAATATGGCCTGGTTAATCGTGTAATTTTTGCCGGAACAATTCAACAGCACGAATTGGTTAATTACACAGCCGGAGCGGATTTGGGGTTAACATTAATTGAGAACATTAGTGTAAGCTATTACCATGCACTGCCAAATAAGTTGTTCGAATATATAATGGCAGGTTTACCTGTATTATCATCGGATTTGCCACAGATGAAAAGAATTGTTGAAACATATAATGTTGGCGAAGCGATCAGTATAAAGGATGAAACCGGCATTGTAAAATCGATCCAGCACATTATAGATAATCCCGATCAATTGAAGCGGTACAGAGAGAACTGTTTAAGTGCAGCAAAAGAATTGAACTGGCAAGAGGAATACAAAAAAGTACGCAGACAATTACTGGAATCAGATTAGTTGAAACGGAGTAAAAGAATATTAATTGTTCGACCGGACAGAATTGGTGATGTTGTACTTTCAACACCTCTGCCACGGGAATTAAAAAAAACATATCCGGATAGTTTTATTGCCGTGATGCTTCGTAAATACACTAAAGATATTTATGTGAACAATCCTTATGTAGATAAGATTATTTTGATTGATGATTACGACGATGGATCAATAGAAACGTTCTGGAAAAAAGTTAACGAGATAAAAAAATATAAATTCTCGCACTCACTTACATTACTTCCAACTGAGAGATTAAATTACTTACTATTCTTTGCAGGAATTCCGTATAGAGTTGGAGTAGGGCATAAGCTGTATCAGTTCCTCACTTTTACAAGATATGTATCGAGAAATAAATATATACCTTTACACCATGAAGCCGATTATTGTATGGACCTTGCAAGAAAGATTGGTGTAGTTACAGATAATATTGATACTGAAATATTTCTGACAGGTGAAGAAAAAATTAAATCACTTGAATTAAGAAATAATTTGTTGAATGGTAAGAGATTTCTTATTGGTATTCATATTACAAGCGGTAATTCTGCTCCTAATTGGACCTCCGCTACGTACAGAGAATTGATCGATGCATTAACAGATAGTAATGATTTCCAAATTGTTATTACGGATAACAAAATACCTGACACTCTACCAAACCTGAAAAACGTTTTATATCCTAACATTAATAAAACCTTAAGAGAATCCATTATTACTTTTTCTGCTATAGATCTGCTGATCTCTGCAAGCACCGGACCAATGCATATATGTGCTGCATTAAAAGTGAAAACACTTTCTATGTTTTGTCCTTTAACAGCATGTTCACCAAAATTGTGGGGACCATTGGGTAATGATAATAGAATTCTGTTACCTACCGAAAATTATTGCAGCAACAAATGTCTGGGTGATCCAAAGAAATGCACATTTGAAGGTGATGATGGAATATCGGTTAATCAGGTGATATCAACTTTAAATAGTATATTGAAATAATGTTTTTCCACAGCAGTAAAATTCTTTTCAAGAGTTTTAGCAATTGAGTATATTTGCAACCGGTTTTGCCAAGCCCTAATCGACAAATTGGTACCCAACTCCGCCAGGTCCGGAAGGAAGCAACGGTTAGTATTTAATTTGGGTGGTTAGGTGTCTTGGCTTTTTTGTTTGTAGAAATCAATAATAGATTTTGCTTTTGCATTACCTATAATTTTTGCAAGATCATCCTCTGCAGCATTTTTAATCTCTTCAATACTCCTAAATTCAGTCAATAGTTTATTAGCAACCTTTTCGCCTATCCCTTTAATCTCTGTTAGTTCGGTTGCAAATGTTCTTTTGTTTCTCCGCTCCCTGTGGAATGTAATTGCAAATCGATGAGCTTCATCGCGGATGTGCTGCAGCAATTTCAAACCAGATGATGTTTTAGGAATTGATTGTGGTTCAGATTCATCAGGCAAAAATACTTCCTCCAACCGTTTAGCCAAACCGATTATCTCGTAATCCTTAATATTAAGTTCATCAAGTGATTCGATAGCGCTTGAAAGCTGACCTTTACCTCCATCAACCATTATTAAATCCGGCAGCGGTTCCTTCTCTTCAATTAATCTTGAATATCTTCTATGGATAATTTCCCGCATGCTGGCAAAATCATCCGGTCCATCAACAGTTTTAATAATATATTTTCGATAGAGACTTTTTTTCGGTTTGCCATCAATGAATACAACCATACTTGCAACCGCATCGCTCCCCTGTAAATTGGAGTTATCGAAACACTCAATTTTACGTGGAAGTTTTTTCAACCGTAAGTCTCTTTGCAAAGCAGAAAGGGGATATGGAACGTTACCTTCTTTCTTCATTTTTTGAAGTTGGATTTCTTTTAGGTGCAATTGCGCATTCTGCTTACACATCAGTAGCAGAGACTTTGCTTCACTTTGCTTTTGTGGAACGACAAATCGGCATTTTCTTAATGCTTTAGTGTTGAGCCATTCAATAAGTGAATCAGCATCATCAGGTTCTACTTCTATTAATATTTCTTTAGGTACTTCTACGTAATCATTATAATAAAATTTTATTATGGCAGAATAAATTTTATCTTCATACTCATTTTCTTCGGCAGAAAGAGTCAGCTGACGCTTTCCAACCAATTTTCCGGATCTAATATTTAAAATTGTTGCAGAAACGTCCTTACCTTCGTAAGCAGCACTAATTACATCACGGTCTTCAAAATCATTACTTACAATTTTCTGTTTGGAAGAATACACATTAAGTTGCTCAATACGGTCTCTTATATCGGCGGCTTTCTCAAATTCCAGGTTCGAAGAAGCCTCATTCATATCTTTATTGAGCTCTTGAATCAACTCATCGGTTTTACCGCGTAATACTTTGATTACCTGGTTTACCATATTGTTATAATGAATTTGAGTAACAAGACCTTCGCAAGGGCCTTCACATTTTTTAATGTGATAATCAAGGCAGACTTTGAATTTTTTCTTCTCAATATTTTCTTGATTTATATCGTACTTGCAGCTTCGTATCTTAAAAATCTTATTGATCAATCGAAGTGACGACTTCATCTGCTTTACGTCTGTATAGGGTCCAAAATATTTCGAACCATCTTTAACAATATTGCGTGTGGCATAGATTTGAGGATAAGGCTCATTTGTAACAACGATATATGGAAATGATTTATCGTCTTTAAGATTGATGTTATATCGCGGTTTTAAGTCCTTTATAAGATTATTTTCCAGAACAAGTGCTTCAATTTCACTATCGGTTATAATTAATTCTACGTCATTTATTTTCGAAACAAGTGCATTGGTCTTAGCATTTTCAATTCTGTTATGGAAATAAGAACGGACCCGGTTTCGCAAATTTTTTGCTTTGCCTACATAAATAACCTTGCCCTTATCATTTTTGAATTGATAAATACCGGGAAGGGATGGAAGATTCTCCAGTTTATCTTTTAATTGTGAACCCATAGCTAACTTTGTCGGAATAAAATATTGATTTTAAAAGAGGGTGTCTTAGAAGTAAATTTTCTCTGAAGTAGTCCTTTGGACAAAAATAAAATCAGCGAAAATCTGTTCAATCAGTTTAATCTGAGTGCTATTTTTTAAAAAAGATTACTTTTAAGACAACCTCATAATTTTAGCTGGTTTATTTGAAGACATAATTTTTTGGTATTGCAACAATACCGGTTTCCGAAACCGTAAATCTTTTTTTATCTGCCTCGGGATCAAATCCTATCTCAGTTCCTTCGGGTACTGAAACATTCTTATCAATTATTGCTCTTCTTATTCTGGCATGTCTTCCAATTTTACAGTTATCCATAATTATTGAATCAGTTACAAAGGAATAACTGTTTACTCTTACATTGAATCCGAGAATCGATCTTTCTACAAGTCCGCCGGAAATTATTGTTCCATCAGAAATTGCGGAATTAAAAGCACGTCCTACTCTTTCACCTTCATGCGATACTGTTTTTGTTGGTGGAAACTGTCTCTGTTGTGTTCTCAAAGGCCAATCATTATCATAGAGATTAAAGTGCGGATCAACACTTATTAAATCCATACTTGCAGCATAATAACTGTCTATTGTTCCAACATCTACCCAGTATGGTTCGTCCTTTTTATTTTCATCAATAAATCTGTATGCTTGAACTTTATACTCGTTTTTTAACATGTAAGGAATTACATCCTTTCCGAAATCGTGGTTATGAACTTTACCTTGATCGGTATTATTAAAAACTTCTTTTAAAGAGCTCACATTAAATACATAAATTCCCATATTAACAAAAGAGAGGGATTCCTTTCCCGGAATTGCCGGTGGACTTTTTGGCTTTTCGATAAATGATAATACTTTATATGAATCATCAATCTGAATTACTCCAAATCTGGATGCTATCCCTTTAGGTACCTCTATGCTGGACATAGTTAATTGTGCATTCTTTTCGATGTGGTACTGAATCATCTTCAAGTAATCCATTTTGTAAATGTGATCACCAGAAAGAATTAGTAGCCACTCATAATTTTCGTCTTCGATTAAATTCATATTCTGCTGAATTGCATTCGCGGTTCCCAGGTACCAGTTATTGCTTGTCTTAAATTGTGGTGGAATCGAATAGATAAATTCACCAAGCTCAGGATTGAATATGTTCCATGCTTCGTATAGGTGCCGGTTTAATGAATCTGATTTATACTGTGTTAAAACATAAATTCTTCTGAAACCTGAGTTCAGACAGTTTGATAATGTGAAGTCTACTATTCTGTATTTACCCCCAAACGGCACCGATGGTTTGGTTCTATACTGTGTTAATGGAAATAATCGTTCTCCCTGACCACCGGCAAGAATCATAATTAATGTTTTGCGAAGTATTGTCGATCCAGTGTAAATCATTTCGAACCTCTACAGTTTTGCTCAAAAATATCTATTTAGTAATTGATTGGCAATCATTGAAATTATTAACTTTGAGTTAACCATAGACAAATCATCTTGTTTCCTTATGATTATTAAGAAAAAAATATGGATCCCCTTATTAATAGTTGCAGTTTTATTAATTGCCGGGATCATTTTGTTAATTACACAATTGAAAGATCGATTAGAATTAATTAGCAAGGCAGAAAAAAATATCGACCTGGTTATGAGTCTAAAGGATATTAATGAAGATTTTATTGCCGGGTATAATGTAAATACTGAAAAAATTCTTGATGTGTTACATTACGATATAAAGATTGAATTGTTTCCGGAAGTTAAAAGAATTAAAGGAAATGTTACTCTTACAATTAAGGTAAATAATCCCGATGAAAGTGAAGTTGTTCTTAATTTTTATGATAACCTGAAAATAAATTCTGTATTAATTAGCGATAAGAAAGTAAAATACTCCCGCACAAAAACTAATATCTCAATCTACCCGGGTGGAAAACTTTCCGATACAATTCTGGTAAAAATAAATTATGAAGGAGAGCCGAAAAGATTAGGATTCGGATCCTTCAACTTTGATGAGATGAACGGTGAAAAATTAATCTATACATTGAACGAACCGGTCTTTGCATCAACATGGTTCCCTTGTATCGATTTACCTGATGATAAAGCATTAGCAGATATTTATATTACAAACGACTCATCCTTCGTTTCGTTATCGAACGGTAAACTTAGCGCGATAACTATTAATGGGAATAAGAAAACCTATCATTGGAAAACTTATTACCCAATATCAACTTACTTAATTGCCATCTATTCCGGTAACTATAAAACATATTCCCAGAAGTATGTTTCAGCCAGTAAAGATACGGTTGACCTTTTCTGTTATGCTCTTCCTGATAAATTTGATGACTTAATAAAAGATTTTAGAGGTCACGATAAATACCTTAAAGTATTCGAAGAGATTTTCGGATTCTATCCATTTACAAAAGAGAAATATTCACTGGCGCAATTTAATTGGGTTTATGGTGCAATGGAGCATCAGACAATTACAGGAATTGGCACAGATTTTATCTCGGGCTTAAAATTATTCCAGGATATGATAATACATGAATTGGCTCATCAATGGTGGGGAAATGCTGTGGGCCCTAAAACATGGAAGGATATCTGGTTAAATGAAGGTTTTTCTACTTATTCTGAAGCTCTCTATTGGGAAAAACAGAGCGGTTTCGATGCATTGAAAACTACTCTTGCTGCTAAATTCGGTTCGTTCGAAAAAGGTACGTTATACAATCCCGACCGTAATTTATTCAGCAGCTTAGTTTATGATAAAGGTGCCTGGGTTTTGCATATGCTTCGTAAGGAAGTCGGCGATTCTGATTTTTTCAAAATATTAAGAAACTATTATGAACGATATAAGTATAAAAATGCATCAACAAAAGATTTTCAGATTATTGCAGAGGAGATATCTAAAAGAAATTTGAGTCACTTTTTCGATCAGTGGATTTTAAAAGGAGTCGGAATTTTGGAAATTCAGTATAAATATGCGGTTGTACAGGACAATAATCGATTTAAAACCAAAATTACCTTAAAACAGTTACAAAATGGCTACGATATTTATAAATTTCCGATTGATATTAAAATTAATTATGAATCCGGAAGCGAAATCAAAAATTATTATATTACAAAGAGAGAGGAATCATTTATTTTTGAAAGTACTAATAAGCCGAAGGAAATATTACTTGATCCCGATAGATGGCTCCTTGCAAATTTTGAACTAATTCAATCTGATAATGATCGAAAATAAAACTTACCTTTTTATATCGGATATTCATCTCGGTCTGCAAAGTCGGGATCTTGAAAAAGAAAAAGAGAAAAAACTGATTTCATTCCTTCACTATGCTCAGAATAATTGTAATGAACTTTACATTGTTGGTGATTTATTCGATTACTGGTTCGAATATAAAAGAGTAATTCAAAAAGGATTTTTCAAAACTCTTTCTGCAATTACAGAGCTTGCCGAAAAGGGGGTTAAGATTCATTATTTTATTGGTAATCACGATTTCCTCCACCGCGATTTTTTTGAAAAAGAAGTTGGTGCTGTACTTTATCACGATGCTGTTGATGTAGTTCTTAACGGTAAAAGGTTTTACATCGGTCATGGAGATGGACTGGTAAAAAATGATACCGGCTATAAAATATTGAAATTAATTTTGCGTAATAAATTTTTACAGCGACTTTATTCTGCTGTTCATCCCGATCTTGGAATTAAGATTGCAAGTTCCACTAGTAAAAAAAGCCGGGGTTATACTGCTAATAAAAATTATGGAACCGTGGATGGTTTATTAGAAACGGCTCGTTCCAAAATCGATTCCGGATTTGATTACGTTTTATTTGGTCATTCACATCAGAAGACATTTGAAAAATATAATAATGGTATTTATGTGAACCTTGGGAGCTGGCTCGATAATCCCTGTTATGGTAAGTTCACTAATTCATTTGAAATTATTGACTGGAAATAAAAATGATAAATAACCCGAATGTTCATTCTAGGAATAAGTCTAAGAAACCTAAGAAAAAAACCTGGCGATACCTTTTCCTTTTTATCGGGATAATATTTATTGCAGCTTTTATTTTGTTCACTGAATACATATTCGAAGGATTGCCATCGCTAGAACAGCTTGAAAATCCAAGGCAACAATTAGCAAGTAATGTCTACAGCATAGATGGTGAATTGATAGGTCAGTTCTTTAACGAGAACAGAATTGAAGTTAGCATTGATAGTATACCCGCGCATGTTATAAATGCACTTACTTCTACTGAAGATAAAAAGTTTTACAAACACTGGGGAGTAGATGTTGAACGCTTTATAAAGGCAATGTTTAAAACAGTATTTTTATTTAAGAGGGAAGGCGCAAGTACTATTACTCAACAGCTTGCAAAAAATCTTTACAAGTTAAAGTCTAAAAACGAAACACGTACAGGAACAATTATTAGAAAAATTCAGGAATGGATTACTGCCGTCCAGATTGAAAAAACGTATACTAAACGGGAAATTCTTGAAAT
>JAGVBL010000358.1 GCA_020059785.1 Ignavibacteriales bacterium
AACAATTCTGTTCCTATTCTTTTTTCTGTTTAGTGTTTACGGAGCGGTGGTTGGTTTAGAGAACGACTGCGGATGTTTTGGAAATGTTGTTGAAAGCATTTTTGGAATAGGGATGGTGATAAGAAATATTTTATTTCTTTTGTTTTCTCTATTTGTGTTAATTAAACTTGAAAAAACCCTGGCGCCGGGGAAATATCAAATAACATTAACTTATTAGGAGGTAATATGTTTAACAAAAAGATTAAAAATGTTTTAGCAATTTTTGCCTTTTCATTACTAACAATAATGTATGCTAATCTATTTGGTAAAGGGCCTACATATTGTTACTATATTTGCCAAAGTGGTGAGATACTATCTTGTGAAATTGAGGACTGTGAAACACATACTGGTTATATAGATTGTGGTGGCTCTATTTTGGCATGTCATTAAAATATCTATGAAAAACATAATATTATTATTATGCGTTATATTGCTTTTTAATTGTTCGGAGGGAACAGATATTAAAGAATATGAGCTGGTTCCCTCCAGTTCAATAAATAAATTGAAAGATTTCACATATTTATCTAAAACAATTTCGGAAGTAAAATATTATCGAGGTAATATCTACTTCTCAGATTCATTTAATAGTAGAATAGTGGTTTTAGATTCTAATTTTGTTTTAAAGAAGATTTTCGGGAGACCTGGAAACGGACCTGGGGATTTGGATTTTGCATTCAATTTTGATTTTTATAAAGATTCTATTTATGTAGTGGACAATTCCTTCCAAATCAATGTTTTTACAATTGATGGAAAATTTGTAAGAAGATTTTTTCTGGAAAACTACCCAAAGATTCAATTTAAATTTGCGATCTCTGAATTAGGTGATATTTACATAAATTGGAGACTAGGTGATAAACCGATACAAGTTTATAACCTGTCTGGAAAACTAATTAATCAATTCGGGCGATGGTTACATGATGAACACGACTACTTAAAATTAACAACCAACACACGTATTTTATTTATAGATAATTCTAAATTATATAGTGTTTTAATGAGCGAACCATTAGTCGAAATATTTGATTTAAAAGGTAACTTACTTGAGGAAATAAACCTTTCGGAACATCCATTACTTAAAAAACGATTAAAAACAATTAATCAGAATCTTGAATCTAGAAGAAATAATCCACCTAAAGGAATTCTCACTTGGGATGTATTATTTAAAAATGTATACATATACGAGAACTCCCTTTTTATTCTTTATTCTATTCCATACAAGGAATGGGCAATATCAAATAGTGTAATCACTATTAATCTACTAGATTCAATAAAAACAGTTAAGAACAACCTGATATTATTATCAGAGGATCATTCAAATTTTACAGATATTTGTGTAACGTTCAATATGATATTTGGTTTTAATTCTGTTAATAATTCTCTAATAAAATATTATTTGAATGGGGTATTCTTTAATGCAAAAAATGAATAAGAATACAAAATTGTTTTTGATTTCTTTGTTTTCTGCTCCAATACTATTAATCCTCTACTATTACAATTATTCAAATAGAGTAATAAATGAGGATGCGAAGAAAGTAAAATTTGTTGAAGCAGAAAATTTTTTACTTAATAAGAATATTAACTCTCTATCAGCAATTTTGCCAGATTCAATAATTACTAATAGAAATTTATGTGTAATGCTATATACTGGAATGGATTGTGGAACATGCATTGAAAAGGGTTTTGAAACTATAAATCAGTTAAGTCAACGAGTACCTCAGAAAAATATTGCTGTAATAAGTAGTAAATCTAATATTGGAAGAGATCAACTTATGTTTAATTATAAAGAGTTAGTTTATAGTGATGATACAGAAAAGGTACGACAAGAGCTAAAGTTTATTTTTACACCGGTTTTAATTTTGCTTGATTCAGCTAAAACAATTATAAAAGTCTATTTCCCATTAATTAACGAAGATGAAAATGAAAAAACGAAATTTATAAAGTTCGCAGAAAATTTTATCAAACAACAACCAACCAGATTAAATCTTTTGAATCAGTTGATAAGCAAGTGAATTAAAACTTCCAACAATAATGCCACAACCCTCATTTCGGAGTAATCCCTTCAAGTTCTAAATAAGACATCTAGAAAATTCAGTGCGGACACTTAGAAAAATCAGTGTAAACACTGATGACTTTAAGTGTTTTCATGTTGTACATTTATACCAGTTTTTTATAAATACTTTACATTTATTATGTCCATAATAGTATACAACATGACTGGTTACATTAAGAACTACAAATTGCTCTTATATCAAATTGCTTATTACGGAATAAGCTTTGTACTTCTCTTCTCCGGTATAAGTAAAGTACTGGATACTCAACCGATGCTTGAAACAATAAAATCTGTAATAAATGTAAGTGAAGAGTTGCAGATTGCAGCAGCTACTCTTTTGCCGGTATTAGAAATAACACTGGGAGTTATGCTACTTTTAAGAATAAGAATAAAAGAAACATTAATTGCAGTAACAATTCTGTTCCTATTCTTTTTTC
>JAGVBL010000355.1 GCA_020059785.1 Ignavibacteriales bacterium
AAAAAAATACCGCAGATTACCGGTAATCCTTCTAATCTGTTCACTTTAAAATCTGTAAAAGACTTACTTCTAGTCAAAAATTATCTTGATAAGAATCCTGTTAGAAAAATATTAATTATTGGCGCCGGATATATCGGTTTAGAAACCTGCGAAGCATTTAAGTTATTGGGTTATGAAGTTTCCCTGATTGATAAGGAATCTTTACCAATGCCGGGCGTTGATGATGAAATACGTCGTCTTATTTATGAACTGACGAATAAAAACAAAATAGAATTTTCTGGTGGAGTTAGGGAAATAAAATTTGGTTATAAGGATGATAAGATAATTACAGTAAGCTACGACGGTTATACAAAAGAATTCGATTTGGTTATGCTCGCATTGGGATTTGAACCGAATAACTCTTTGGCAGTCTCATCAAAATTAGCGATTGGTAAATATGGCGGATTGAAAGTTGACCAGAAACTAAAAACATCCGACCCCAATATTTATGCTGCGGGTGATAATATTGAGGTTATTAACAAAATTACCGGACAGTATGATTATATACCAATCGCAACTTATGCGCAACAGATGGGTCACATAGCCGGTGAAAATGCTGCCGGTGGAAATTCAGTGGCTCAACCAGTAGTAAAAAATATAGCGGTTAAGATCTTTGATAAGTATCTTGTTTCTGTTGGTTTAAGTTCGGCCGAAGCTTCTCAAAGCAAAATTAATTTTATTTCAGCAAACTCAATCGCATCAAACCTTGTAAAGGTAATGCCCGGTTACGATAACGTGTTTGGAAAGATATTAGTTGAAAAATCCTCCCATAGAATTATCGGCGGTTTCTTTTTAGGCGGCAAAGAAGTTTCCGGTTACGGAGATATTATCGCTACTTTCATCAGTCAAAAAATAAAAGTAGGCGAGCTCGAAAAAATTAATTTCAATTATTCACCACCAATATCACCCTTTATAAATATTCTTTCACTACTTGGTAGAAAACTGCAAAAGGAATTATCATGAAAAATCTGACTGTTGTAAATAATCCATTAGTAAAGCGTGATGTAACAATATTAAGAGATAAGCGAACAGAATCCCATGAATTCCGTGCCGCTCTAAATAGAGTTTCTTATACTATTGCAACAGAGATTGGAAAAGGAATAGAACTTGTTGAATATGATGTTGAAACTCCTTTAGAAATTACTAAAGGTTATCGCTTAAAAAAACAGATTGTGCTTGTACCGGTTTTAAGGGCTGGATTAAGTATGGTAAGTTCATTTCTAGATATGATTCCTGATGCCAAGGTAGGGCACATCGGTTTACAGAGGGATGAAAAAACTCTTGAACCAATCGATTATTATTATAAAACGCCAAAAAATCTGGATGATTCCTTAACAATATTGTTGGATCCGATGCTTGCCACTGGAGGAAGTGCTGTTGCATCATTTAAGTATTTAAAAGAAAGAGGTGCACAAAATTGCGTTTTGGCTTGCTTAATAGCTGCTCCCGAAGGCGTTAAAAAAATGCTTGATGAACATCCTGAAGTCCCTATCTATACTGCTGCATTGGATCGCCAGTTAAATGAACGTGGATTTATTATGCCCGGTTTAGGCGATGCCGGCGATAGAACCTTTGGAACTTTTTAACCGTTGATTAGATTAAAATTCTAAATCGATTTAGGATATTAGAAAACGATGGAAGTTGCAATTAGCATAAAACATAAGAAAATGCTCGAAGACCTGCTCAATACATGTAAGCAGAATCTTCCATCTGTAAATGTTAAACTGATCGAAAAAGCTTTCCAGTTAAGTTATGAATCGCACAAAAACGATTTCAGAGCTTCAGGCGAACCTTATTTTAATCACCCTTATGAAGTTGCAATGATTGTCGCAAGAGAAATTCCTCTGGATGATATTTCAGTTATTAGTGCTCTTCTGCACGATGTTGTTGAAGACAGTGGAATTAATCCCGATTTTATTTCCAACGAATTCAATAAAGAAGTTTCTGAGATTGTTGATGGTGTAACAAAAATCGGCGGTGTATTCAAGGGACAGGAAATTACGCAAGCAGAAAATTACCGAAAATTACTTCTCTCGATGGTTAAGGATGTTCGTGTTATACTTGTTAAATTTGCAGACCGCTTGCATAATATGCGCACACTCGAATTTGTTCATCCGCAAAAACAGAGAAGAATAGCAAAAGAAACTTTAGAAATTTATGCGCCGTTTGCTCACCGATTCGGCTTGGGAGCCGTTAAATGGGAACTTGAGGACCTTGCTTTCAAATATCTTAACAAAGAAGCATATGAAGATATTGCAAAGAAAATTAAAGACACAAGGAAAGATCGCGAATCGTTTATAAATAAATTTACAAAACCGATTATAGAAAAACTTAAGGAACATAAAATTAACTACGAATTGGGCGGGCGTCCTAAACACCTATATAGTGTTTACAGAAAAATGATTATGCAGAACCGCCCATTCGAGGATATTTACGATTTACTTGCAGTAAGAATTATTTTGGAAGGGAATGATCCTAATGAATGTTACTACGTGCTTGGAATAATAAATCAGCTCTACAAACCGATTCCGGACCGATTCAAAGACTTTATTTCAATACCGAAAAAAAATAATTATCAATCCATACACACAACCGTAATTGGACCGGATGGTAAATTAATTGAAGTTCAGATCCGAACCCGTAAAATGCACGAAATTGCAGAACGCGGAGTTGCTGCTCACTGGAAATACAAAGAGAATTTAGCTTCATCCGATAAAGACCTTGAAGATTGGGTTAGCTGGGTTCGGGATATTTTTGAAAATGCTACTAAGGATGAAGCTACTAAAGAGATCCTGGCAAGTTTCAAATTGAACCTGTATCAGGATGAAATTTATGTCTTTACTCCTAAAGGGGATCTTAAACGGCTGCCACTCAATTCAACCCCCGTAGATTTCGCATACGAGATTCATAGTAATGTGGGCGATCATTGTATCGGAGCAAAAGTAAACGGGAGGATTGTTCCCCTCGATACACGGATTCATAGCGGCGATCAGATTGAAATAATCACTTCCAAAAACCAAAGACCAAATAAAAGCTGGCTTCAATTTGTTCAAACTCATAAAGCTAAGAGTAATATTCGAAAGCACTTAAATAAAGAAGAAGAAGTTTTAGTTGAATCCGGAAAAGAAATTTGGGAAAAGAAAATTAAAAAACTGAAACTTTCATTTGGATCTGAAGAACTTTCGAAGTTAGCCCGTAAACTAAAATTTGATAACACAAGACAGTTTTATAAGTCGGTAGCTCTGGATAAACTGAATCTGGATGAAATCTTAAATCCAACAATTGAAGCTGAAGAAAAACCGGAGAGAGAACTTCAGTTCGATAAATTTATAGATATAGCACGTCATACAGCCGGTGGAATTGTTGTTGAAGGTGATCAGAAAGGACTTGCAATAAGCTATGCAAAATGCTGCAATCCTATTCCCGGTGATCCTGTTATTGGTTATGTTACAATTGGAGAAGGAATAAAAATACACCGTAAGGATTGCCATAATTTAATTACAATGCTAAAAAAGGGTGATAATCGTGTAGTGCCGGTAACCTGGCCTAAATCAAACGGAGCATTCTTTGTTGCCGGTATTATTATTAAAGGGGAGGACATGCCGGGGCTATTAAAAGACATTTCTAACAGCATTACAACTTATCAAAACACGAATATTAAATCTGTCAATATCACTACCGGCGATTCATTGTTTAAAGGAACGGTAACAGTTTATGTTAAAGACCTTGAACATTTGAACAAGATAATCGACCGATTGAAAAAAGTAAAAGGGATCTATTCTGTAGACCGATTTGACGCTGACCATTAATCCAGGAATCAATTTGGAAGAAGCAAGAATTTTAGCAATCGATTTTGGTGAAAAAAGAATTGGAATTGCAATTACCGATCCGTTGAACCTTTTCGCATATCCATTGACAACAATTAATAACGATTCCGGATTTATGAAAAATTTGAAAGCTTTACTTGATCAATATAAAGTTGTGAAAATATTGATTGGTAATCCGGTTAAAGAAGATGGAAGCCAAGCAAGAATTTTTAGTCAGATAATTAAATTAAAGAATGAAGTAGAAACAAAATTTAATATTGCAATAGAAGTTGTTGACGAAAGATATTCCTCTGAGATTGCCCGGCAGAGAATAATTGAATCAGTTAAATCGAAAAAGAAGCGGAGGGACAAATCCCTTGTTGATAAAAACGCGGCTGCGGTAATATTGGAAGATTATCTTAAGTCGAACCCCAGAATCTAATTTGAATAATGAAATTGACATTTTTATCTAGATAAACTATTTTGAAATCGAAAAATTACTAAAATTGGGAGCACATATATGACACTTGA
>JAGVBL010000430.1 GCA_020059785.1 Ignavibacteriales bacterium
CAATTGCAATTGTTTGGAATGATGCCGGATTAGACCATGCAGAATAATTTGTACCAGATTTGGATCTCACTTGCCAGGTATATTGTTGACCGGGTAATAATCCGCTGACAGCAATATTCTGATTTGTAATATTGGTATGAGTTGCATTACCTGTTAATGAGGAATTATTCCCCGCCCGGATTTCTACTTCATAAGTAAGACCAAAACTTGCATCATTTAAATACCAGTATAAGGTAGGTGCAAGTGTATTTATTATTGTGTTACCAATAGGTGCCGATGGTACTGGTACCAGTGCCTGTCCAAAGGTAATAAATGTTTCTGTATTAGAATAACTTACTACTACACCAGTCGATGTTTTTAATCTAACTTTCCAGTAATATAATGTGCCGGGTAATAATCCTGATACATTTGCATTATTATTATTAAGATTACTAATAATAATTGGCGAATTAAATCCAACATTTGTTGAAATACTCAGATCATATTTCCATCCGGTACCTCCCATTGGTAAAAACCAGGAAAAAGATGGTGGGTTAGTATAAATACTAACTCCTCCAATAGGCCATGATAAAGCTACACTTGTAAAACCGATTGTAGTAAATCGCAATGGTGTCGAAAATCCTGAAGTGATTATTTCTTTTTCGGCACTTACACGCCAATAATACGTTTGATTATTTAAAAGTGTGGGAAGCGAATAATTAGTAGAAGTAATACTGGAGATATTAAGAATCATATTCGAAAAATTAATATCGGATGAAACTTGCAAAGTATAAGAAGTAGCACCTGGAGAAGCTTCCCATGTTAGAACAGTTTCAATTGAATTACCGGTTGAGAAATCAGCCGGAGAAATCAGTACTGGAATAGGTGGTGGTGTTAATGGTTCAACGAGTACATCTCTGAAATAATTAACATTATTAAATGAGAATGTTGGAAACTGTCCCTGAGTGTTTGGTGCACCGCTGTAAACCCCGTTATTATTATCGGCAATTGTGCTCAATACTCCATTAGTAACAGTAGTTGCAAGAGCTTGCTGTTGAGATGCCGCGTATGTAAAATTGGAATTAACAGATACTACATAATCTGTTCCGCCATAGATGTATACATTGGTGCTCAAGGGTGCATACTGCCAACCCGAAGACGTTTCATTTACAAATTGTGCAGTAGCTAAGAGATTACCATTAATATCCCACAGATTACCTGTATGAGGACCTGACTCTCCGGGCATCTTATAGTAACTAATGTATTTTACTTTTGAAGTCTGACTTGTTGTAAACTTTACGCCAAGTTCATAAGGACCATCATTAAATTCACCCAAAGGTGTTTGAGTTGTGAAAATACTATTAAGACTGTTGGCTAAAATATCAATAAAGTAATTTGAGTTGTTGTAGGATTGATATGGAAATAATCCAACCGTCTCATTGAATACTCCATTATTACCATCAGCAACAGTACTTAAAAATGAATTGGTAATTGGAACAGATAATTGATTCTGCTCAATCGGATATACAGAATTTGAGTTGACGGAAACAATATAGATAGTATTTGGTGAGATAATTAATGGTGTAGTTAATTGTGCTGTCTGCCAACCGGAAGAAGTTTCGCTTGTAAAATTTGCAGTGGCAATTAATGTACCGGAAGAATTCCAAATTTTACCAGAATGGCTTCCCGTTTCACCGGGCATTTTATAGAAACGGATTGCAGTAATTTCCGCCGTTTGAGACGAAATAAACTTAACACCGAGCTCATAATCACTATCATTGCCGGAATTAACCGGTACCTGAGTAGTGAAAATACTTGTCTGTGAAAAGATGTTTGTACTTAGAATAAATAGAAAGAATGATACAAACAAAAGCACCCTTTGCATAATTGTTTGTATTTTAGTCATTGACCCTCCATAATTGGTTTTATTGTTCAATTACTTTATTAGTTCAAATTGATTCCTTATAACATTTTTATGCAGCAAGTAATGAATAATCCGCTTAAGAAATCATAATTGGATTTTTCATAACGATAGAGACTCATTACCCTAAAGCAAAAAGGAATTAAGATGAATCAATTAATTACGATATTTGGATTGTACTCTTATATGAAAAAATTGCACCTCTTTTATTATTCAAGTTGATTATTCAATCCGGGTGCCATTAGAAATATTTGATTTGGAGTCTTAATCAAAACATTTTGTTCTAGTGAGAATCCAAAAATGATAAATTGATTTATTTTGGGTCATAAGCAGAAGCCATTTATTCAAGGTTTAAGAAGAAGTATTAAGTGATTTCACTCACCCGGGTTGAAAACGTGAGCAATTTCATGTCCATTTAGAAAAACAAATATTAGATTTACATTAGAACAAATGAGAAGTAAATGGAAGGCTTAATAGTAATTGTATCCTTACTTATTATAATTCTTCTGTTTTATAAAAAAGTTATAAAGATATTTGAAGAATTCAAATCAGATTAATATTTCAAATCTAGAGACAAATCTAGTTGTTACTTCCCTACCTGCATAAACAGTTAGGCACAAAAAAATCTACAAAGCAACTTTACAAGAAACGATAGCGTCATTATAGTGTAGAAAAAAAATTCTTGTGCTGATTAAATAAAACAAAATCATTGGGGGAACAATGAAAGCAATAAAGATAATCTCGATTATTCTTTTATCAGTTCTTCTCTTGTCATCTACAGCAATTGCAAAAGACGAATTAGACCCGGCTGTAAAGGCAAAGTATAAAACAATTGAAGCTAATTTACTTATCGGTTTGAAATCTGATAATGAAGGTTTGCGAACAAGTTGTGCTTATTATTTAGGCGAGTACAAATCCGGAAAAGCTGTCCTGGATCTAATGAAAATTCTAAGAGATGATGAATGCTATGCTGCAAGAATAGTAGCGGCTCTTTCACTTATAAAGATCGGGAATAGACAAGCTGTTTATATGGTTCAGAGAACCTCACTATTTAATGAGTACGAAGGCGTGAGAAAGATGAGTGAAAAGTTTTATCTCTCTTATTTAATGAAAAAATATTTAGAAGAACATCCAGAAAAAACCACTGAGCTCTCTTATTTAAAGTTCTAAACTCCTTGGTAAATGTTCATAATCCTCGATGCTAAAAAAATGTCCGATTGGCTTCCCACCAATCGGACACTCCTTAGTAATTTAAGTAATCTATTAATAATCTAAAGTAAGTATTCTCCCCTGTGTAAATCCGAAAAAATCTTCTTTATTAGCAAGCTTTATACCTTTCATTAAATCATATTGAGTTTTGTTTGCAACTTCAAGACAGGTAGGACAAACAGCAATCCTAACACCTTTATTAAGAATCTTATCGACAAGGATCTTAGACGTTTCGAATTTGTTCATTTCAAGACTTTTTGAATTATTCAATACAACATTAACAGCATTAATATCCATATAGACATAAACATCATTTTCATCAGCCATTCTTAAAGCCATTGTTAATCCCATTAAAACTTTATGAGGATTTTCTAAGCCGCTTGAGATATGAATAAATACTCCGTCTTTTGGTGGTGGAGGTGGCGGCGGTGGAATATACTGAGCTGTTTCTTCAGCTTTTTTTGTAGCTGCTTTTGGTTTTGTAATCTTTGTCTGTGCAATTGAACCAACCATTGCAATCAGAATAAATATTGCCAATAGTTTGTAAATTTTCATAAGCAGACCTCCTTAATTGAAATGTAATAACTAAATTGTTTTTACCCCTGTGTATAAATTTTTGATTCTAAATAAAAACTGAAATTAGATTTCTGAACCTCTGTCTAATATAATTATTTGATCGACAAGTGTAAACGAAAAGAAATTAAATTGTGATAGGATGTGATATCAAAACAAAATTGATTTTCCAATTTCTGCCGATGTAACTTTAATATGCGGATAAAGTTCTAAAATCTTATGCCCGAGCCAGTCTTTAGAATTAATATCCCCATGAACAAGAATAACTTTACGAGGATTTATTGATTGCACTATATTAATTAAATCCTCTCTAATTGAATGGGATGGGAAATAAAATCTTTCAACACTACAATTAACCTTTTTAGGTTCACTAAAGTCCGTTAATTTTATTTTACTCCCCTTTTGAGAATTCATTAAGCGATAACCCGGAGAAGATTCATCCATATACCCAACTCCAAAAACAGCAAAGTTTTTCTGCTGCAACCAGAAATCGAGTAGCTTAAAAGAAGTAGTCCCCTCCAATATCATTCCGCTTGATGCAAGAACTATGGAGGGATTCTTTTTGAAATATGTTAAATCCTCTATGTCAAAAATGTTTTGCTGCGGAATTTCTTTTAAAAGTAAATCTGAACTACTCCGCCTTGAAATATATCGGTTACGGTCATATATATTAGAAATCTCTCTACCAACTCCGCCGGTGAAAATATTTGTTTCAGTTAATTTTCTTTTTACCATTTGAAGATAAAGAAGCGAGAGTAGTTCCTGTGTTTTTCCAAGAGCAAAAACGGGGATAAGAATTGAACCGCCATCATGAATTACTTTATTTGCTGTTTTAACCAAACGTTCGGATTCGGTTAACCATGTTCCCAGTTTTTTAGAATCTGTAGAACCATAAGTTGATTCGAGGATTAAAACATCAATATTATGTATTCCTTTTAGATCGCATCCAATCATAATAGATTGATCTGAAAAATTTATATCTCCGCTGAAAAATATTTTTTGATTATTATGCTCCAGTAGAATACCGGCAGAACCAAGTATATGACCGGCATCGTGAAAAGAAACATTTATTCCGGAAGAACTTGTGTGTCTCATTCCTTTCAGAGAAATTACTTCATTATAATTTACACCGCTGATGCTTCTTACCAAAAGATCAATTTCATCATGAGAGTATATTTTAAAATCAGTATCGATATCGGTACTTTGAGCAAGAATATTAGCAGCATTATGAAGCGTGGCTTCTGCTATCTCTTTTGTTTGAGTTGTTGAGTAAATAATTACATGTGGAAATCTTTGTACTAAAAAGGGAAGTGAGCCGATGTGGTCCTGATGAGCATGAGTAATTAAAACGAAATCGAGAGGTAGATCATTAATCAAATCGAAATAAGGAAGTGAATCGAAACCGGTTTTTCTTGGGTGGATCCCGCAATCGAGAAGTATTCCGGTACCAAAAATGTTCAGATAAAAACAATTGGCACCGATTTCATCAGCACCGCCAAGCGGTAAAAAACTTATCATTTGTAAAAATCGTATTCATATACGGAATAGAAAGACGGTTTATCATCGGAAGAATACCGGATACTTTCTTTAATTAATCCGTTCTCATAATAAGTAAACCGTAATTTAAATTCCTGTTCACCCGTGTGATAAATCTGCTTGTCTTCAATTAAATCCCCTTTGCTATTATATTCCATATATCTTGTTGCATCGGGATATTTAATCTTAGTAACGTAACCATCGGTGTTGTACTCATAATAAACTGTAGCACTATCTTTATTGTTAGTTATAGTTTCGCTTATAATATTTCCGTTGTTGTCATATTTCAAAAATGATTTATCAACAACAATTCCGTGTTCATTTTGACTTTCAAAACTAACCAGGCGACCATTATTGTAATACATTTTAATAATCGTTAGAATTTTTCCATTAGGTCTGTAAGTAATTAATTCATCTAGCAGATTGTTTTCATTGTATTTCATTTCTGCTTTACTTTCACCGCGTGATTTTGCTTCGTTAAATTTTCTTAGAATTTCTCTTCCCTTTTCATCATAAAATGATTGGCGCCTTACAACCACATAATCATTCTCGTTATATGATTCGGTTAAAATCAATTGTCCCAAAGAATCATATTGAAAAGTCTGACGGTTTTCCAGTAAGGAATCGCTTTTAAGATTAATGTGTTCAATCTTATTGCCGTTTTTATCGAAGTAAACTTTTTCTGCAAGAATTTTTTGTGAGGAGAAGCTGCCATCGGAATTATAATGTAAAAATCGAGTCCGTTCTTCAACCTTGAGTAATTTTGCTTTTTTAATTTCTCTTAAATCCTGAGTAAGAAGTTTTTCCTTTTTTACAGGATCTGTTTGTTTTTCTGCCAGAGGCATTAATTGCGGAAAAATTTCCCTGTTGAAAATAAAAAATAGTGTTATCAGCAGATACAATTTTTTTTATTGTGAATCATTTTTTACCGATAGTTATTTATAAATAATTTTAGCAAAATTTATTGCTTCTTGGTAGATTTTACAGTTAATCTTTCTCTGAACAGCTGCCCAATTTCTGCACCGATAATAAAAATACACGATGAATAAAACACCCAGAACAGTATAACAACAATTAATGCAAAAGCTCCGTATAATGCGTTAGAACTGAAAAAATATTGAATGTAATAACCGAATACGTTACGTGCTAATTCCCATAACAAAGTTGTCCAGAATGCACTCATCAATGCAACTCTCTTTGGCAATTTTTCATAAGGAATTAAGTAGTACAATGCAAAGAACATTACCAGCATTATTAACAGTGATGAAACCCAGACTACAGAATTCCATAACGCACTTACATTGAATGAACTCATTACATTAGAAGTTTGGGCTACTTCCAGGATTAAATTTACAATAGGAAAAACGAATGTGGAAAGGGTAATAAAAATTACCAGCAATATTACCATTCCCAAATCTCTTAATAACCCTACAAAGGGATTCTTCTGAATAGTTGTCTGAAATATTCTATTTAGTATTGTCCGCATACTGCTGAATATCCATGTTGATGTTATAAGCAATCCGATTGCTCCTGTATATCCGGCAATGGTTCTGTAGCCGACAAATTCCGGTAAACGTGTTTCTATTACTTTCTTCATATATGATGCATAAACAGGATAAGGAATTATCGTATCAATAATTTGAAAGATCTGGTTTTGCAAAGTTTTTACATCAAAGATGTTACTGAGAAGGGAGAATACTAATAATATTAACGGGATCATCCCTAGAAAGAGCGAATAAGCAATACCAGCGCCGGCAAAAAAAAGATTGTATTCATCAATTCTTTTATATAACCCGATAAAATAATGTTTAAAAAATTCCAGAATTTTTCTGAATACAGGTATAGGAATAATTGAACCGATACGTCTGAAAATCTTGAACTTGATCATACTAACCTATTACATGTTCCATTTTCTTTTCAATAGAACTATAATAGAGCCTGGCAAGAAGGTTTAATGGGAAATCGTATTGATCATTTATGCACAAGCTTTTTCCACCGGTTTTTCCAATGTAAATAAATGGTGTAAAACTTTTCGATGCTATCTTTTCAAACTTTTCTTTGTTCTCCGGATTAACAGAAACCACTACTCTTGATTGAGTCTCGGAGAAGAAAGTAAAATCTTCACGAGTCTTAATATGAATCTTTACTCTGGCACCAATCATATTCTCATGATTTATAATACAGCTTTCAGCAAGAGATGTTAAGATACCGCCATCAGAAACATCATGTGCCGAGTTAATAAGACCGGAATCAATCAGTTCCAGCAACAGACTTTGCAAATCCTTTTCTGTTTGAAGATCGATACGGGGAATTTCACCAGTAACCAATCCATAAATTTCTTTTAAGTATTCGCTTCCTCCAACTTCTTCGTAATCTTCTCCAAGAACATAAATCAGGTCGCCTTCGTTTTTAAATTCGGCAGATGTTACATTCTCAAGTTTTTCTATCAATCCAACCATTCCGATTACGGGAGTAGGATAGACAGCGGCTTCGGGACTTTCATTATAAAAGCTAACATTACCACCTGTAACCGGGGTGTTAAAGAATCTGCATGCTTCGCCCATTCCTTCAATGGCTTTTTTAAATGTCCAGTAAACTTCCGGTTTATAAGGATTACCAAAATTAAGACAGTTAGTAATTGCAAGAGGAATTCCACCGGAACAAACTACATTACGTGCAGATTCAGCAACTGCAATTTTAGTCCCTTCTCTGGGATTTAAGTAAACGTATCTTCCGTTACAATCTGTTTTTGCTGCTATAGCTTTGTTTGTTCCTTTAATATATATAACTGCGGCATCCGAGCCGGGTCCGATAATTGTATTTGTCCGCACCATTGAATCATACTGTTCATAAACCCATCGTTTTGATGCAATATTTGGCGATGATAAAATCTTCTCAAAAGTTTCTGCAATACATTCAGGTTCAGGTATAGATTTCAAATCAAAATTTCTTGTTTGATGTAAGTAAGCAGGTTCTGATGTTTCCCTTATATAAACCGGTGCGCCACCACCAAGAACTAAATCGTATGGATTAACTTCTGCCTTCTTTTCGTTATGATGGTTGATTAGTAATTTTTGATCGTCTGTTACTTCACCAATTATTTCGCAATTCAAATCCCATTTAGAAAATACTTCTTTAATTTTCTCTTCATTTCCCTTTTTTGCAACTACAAGCATTCTTTCCTGGCTTTCAGAAAGCATAATTTCGTATGCATTCATGTCGGCTTCGCGTAAAGGAACTTTATCGAGGTTAACAATCATTCCCGATTTACCTTTAGCACTCATTTCGGAAGTAGAACATGAAATTCCGGCAGCTCCCATATCCTGAATTCCAACAACCAATCCTTGTTTAATTATTTCAAGAGTAGCTTCAAGAAGTAATTTTTCTGTAAACGGATCGCCCACCTGTACAGAAGGACGTTTGGATTCGGACTTTTCGGAAATTTCTTCGGAAGCAAATGTAGCGCCGTGAATTCCATCCCTTCCTGTTGATG
>JAGVBL010000312.1 GCA_020059785.1 Ignavibacteriales bacterium
ATTCCAGTTTTGATTCCAAACGGTTCTAAAATTTCTGAAATACGTTTGTAATGTTGATCGGCTAAAATTTCTGTTGGCGACATAAACACTGCTTGATGCCCGTTAGAAATAACTATTAGCGCACTTATTAAAGCAACAATTGTTTTACCGCTTCCTACATCGCCCTGTAATAAACGGTTCATTGGTTTTTCGCTTTCAAGATCCATTCTGATTTCATGAAGTACTTTTATTTGGGCGGGAGTTAAAGAGAAAGGAAGTGAATCGAGAAATTTTTTGATGAATTTGCTATCGGTCTTATAAGCGGTCTCTTTACGTTTATTCTTTATAAAAGATTTTCTTAATGCGATCATACATTCGAAATAAAACAATTCCTCGAACTTAATTCTTCTTTCGGCATTTAATAGAGAATTATGATGTTCTGGGAAATGTAAATTTCTTACAGTTGAATTAATATCTAAAAGTTCTTTGGATTTTAGAATATCCTCTGGAAGTGTTTCCGAAAGATTGCTACAGAAATTATCAACAGCATAATTAATAATTCTTCGTAAACTGAAATCGCCAAGGTTAGCAGCACGTAATTCTTTTGGAACACGGTAGAATGGAATTATTTTACCTGTATGCATGAATTCTTTTGATTCTTTTTCTGCAAGCCGATCGAAATCCGGATGAACAAATTGTAAATGACCGTATTTTGTTAAAACCGGTTTTGCAGAAATGGCATAAAAATCTTTTGGATTAAATATGTCCTTAAAATATTTTATACCTTGAAACCAGACGCATTCAAAAAATCCGGCGTTATCTTTCAACCGGACTTTAAAAATCTGCTTCTTACCATACCGAATAAGTTCTTTTGAAATTACTTCTCCGATTATTGTAACTTCACCCTCGTATCCGTTTCGTAAATATTGAAGTACTTTAACACTGTTAAGAATTGTAGACCGATCCAGATAACGGGTTGGGAAGTAGAATAATAAATCTCTTACAGTATTTATTCCTATTTTCGAAAACGATTCAAAGCGTTTTGGTCCTACCGACTTTAAGTACTGAACAGATTGCGAAAGGATATCCGGCATAAATAAATTATGAATTGTGTTGGCATAAATATAATAAATAAAAAATAAGAGATGAAAATGGAGGCGTGACTACTACTCTTTCTCCGGCTTCATATCACGTGTCATAAGCTCGTAAGTAACTTTGATAGGGTCTCTTTCTTCGAAGAGAATTTGATATACTGCAGAACAAATAGGTGTAGAAATTTTATGTTCCTGTGCTAATTGATGAACCGATCTGCTGGTTTCAACTCCTTCTGCAACCATTTTCATCGATTTTAGTACGTCTTTTAATTTTTTACCCTTTCCAATCTGCTCGCCGACGTATCTGTTACGACTATGTTTGCTCATACATGTTACAATAAGGTCACCCATACCAGAAAGTCCGGAAAATGTTTCAGGACGGGCTCCAAGAGCAATTCCCAAACGTGAAATTTCTGCAATTCCACGCGTCATTATAGCGGCTTTTGTGTTATCGCCAAATTTAGCACCGTCAATTATACCGGCACCGACAGCAATTACATTTTTTAATGCACCACCATATTCTACCCCAAGCAAATCTGTAGAAGAATATACTCTGAAATATGATGTGATAAATGCAGATTGAATTTGTTTGGCCGTATTTTCATCATTAGAAGCGGCAACTACTGCGGTAGGAATTTTACGGCTTACTTCTTCAGCATGACTTGGACCTGAAAGAACTCCAATTTGAGAATCGTTAAGATGCCTTAATTCACCTTTAATAATCTGTGATACAGTTAAAATTGTATCTTTCTCAATTCCCTTAGCAACACTCACAAAAGTAGTATCACTAAAATCATATTTTTTTATCTGGTGAAGAACATTTCGAACAAACTGAGAGGGGATAGCAAGTACAATCATATGCTTGTTGGTTGCGCTTTCTTCCAGGGAGTAATCAATGTTAATTTCTTTGGGTATTTTAATTCCGGGTAAATAGATTTTGTTTTCGCGGGAACGGTGAATAACTTTTGCGTAATTCTTTTTATACTCCCAGAGAGTTACATCGTGACCGTTATGATGAAGAAGAATAGCTAAGGTTGTTCCCCAGCCGCCGGCTCCGAGAACTGAAATTCTCATATCGGGTTATTTCCTTTTAAATAAGGAAATTTTGTTTTCGCTTCCTTTGAATATACGGTCTATATTCTTGCGGTGTGTATAAATTACAAGAAGTACCAATCCTATTACAAAAGGTAAAATAGTCTGGTAGCCCGGAATATCGACACCAAAAATATTTTCTCTTACAACTAAAATAATTGGTAGCGACACAGCTGCAGCTAAAGAACCGAGAGAAATGTAACGTGATAACGAAACAGTTATAGTAAAGACCACCAATGCAAGAAGCATATCAATTGTAACTAGTGTTAAAAGGAAACCGAGTGCTGTAGCAATTCCTTTACCACCGCGGAATCCGGCAAAGACAGTCCAGATATGTCCTATTACTGCCACGATACCGCAAATAATTTGAACTAATGTGAAATCGTCGAATGGGGTAATGTTATTGAAAGGGAAATTATCTAAATAAAGCCTTGCAACAACAATTACAACAATGGCACCTTTTACAGCATCTAGTATAATTGTGAGAACTCCCCATTTCCATCCAAGTACTCTAAAAACATTTGTGCCGCCGGCATTTCCACTTCCATACTGTCTTATATCTATTCCTTTTACAAGTTTGCTTAGAATAATGCTGGTAGGTATTGATCCAACAAGATATGATAGAACAACAACAAAAACTAAATTGAGCATGTTACCGCCAAATTTTTTCCAAAATTATACAAATTGTAATTTATAAACAATTAAAAATAGTGCCTAGTTCAATACCTTTGAAATTGTTTCAAAAAGCAAGATATCTTCATCACTTGTTATCTTGAAGTTAAAACTTGAGCCGGATACAATTTTTACTTTATAACCGGCATTAAAAACCAACATCGATTCATCCGTTCCAATAAAATTACTCTGTTCAGCTTTTTTCATTGAATCAGTGAATATGCCGAACTTAAAAACCTGAGGAGTTTGAACATAGTAAGTTTCGCTTCGATCCAAATAAGAAACTACTTCATCATTTCCTTTCATCAAAGTATCTTTGGCTTTAATTGCAACAACCGCCCCGCCGAATTCTTTGGCTGTATTTATAGAATTTTCAATAATTATTTCCGAGATGAAAGGTCTTACAGCATCGTGAATAAGAATAATATCATCTGATTCGGCATTAATAGATTTAACAGCGTTAAAGACAGAATATTGCCTTTCGGAACCACCTTCAACCGGCTTGAGTAATTTGGTAATATGATACTTTTGTTTTATCTCTTCAAGGAGATGAAAATATTCTTGCTGTGCAGCAATAATAATTTGATCGACAATGGCACATTTTTGAAAAACCTCTAAAGTATACGCAATTAATTCCTTGCCATTAATCTGGATGTATTGCTTTGGTAAGGGATAAGAAGTTCTTTTACCAATTCCGCCTGATGGTATGATAGCAATTACTTTCATTATAATAACAACATTGCATCGCCGTAACTTAAAAACCGGTAACCTTCTTTAAAAGCTTTTTTATATGCTTTCATAATAAAGTCGTAATCAGCAAATGCTGCAACAAGCATCAACAATGTAGATTCCGGTTGATGAAAATTAGTTATTAATTTTTTAGTTATCTTGAAATCATATTGCGGGAAAATAAATTTATCTGTCCATCCGGAATTCGGCTTTGAAAATCCTTCTGCGGTTACACTACTTTCTAATGCACGGCATGTACTTGTACCAACCACAAAAATATTTTTCTTATCCTTAAGTGCTTTGTTTATTACATGTGCCGTATCTTCAGGAACTTCGAAATATTCTGAATCCATTTTGTGTTTGGTTAGATCTTCAACTTCTACAGGACGAAAAGTACCAAGACCAATATGTAATATAACAGGAACAATCTTAGCGCCTTTCTTTTCAATTTTCTTTATAAGAGAGTTTGTAAAGTGTAATGCAGCTGTAGGTGCTGCAACCGATCCGTCCACTTCAGCAAAGATTGTTTGATAGTCCTCTTTGTCTTTTGGTAAGGTATCTCTTTTAATGTATGGAGGTAAAGGTGTATGTCCGATTTTTTCAATTGCTTTAAAGATGTCTCCGGCATCTTCATTAAAACGGACAGTTCTTCCACGGGAAGTAGTGTTATCAATTACTTCGCACCATAATTTATCATTGAAATAAATTCTGTTTCCAATTCTAACCTTTCTTGCCGGATCAACAATTACATCCCATATATTTTCTTCTTTATTAAGTTCACGAAGAACAAAAACTTCGATCTTAGCATTGGTTCTTTCTTTTTTACCGAAAAGACGTGCTTGCATTACTTTGGTTTTATTAACAACAATTACATCACCTTTGTTAATGTAATCCACAATATCGGAGAAAATTTTATTTTCAATTTCACCGGTGGGTCTATTCAATACCATAAGTTTTGCTTTGTCGCGCGGAGAAACCGGACTTTTTGCAATTATATTTTTGGGTAGATTGTACTTAAAATCTGATAACTTCATTTATACTCCTTTTTATTCCCTGATAATTCCATTTATTGACGGAACAGAAGTATCTATTTTCATAATGATACTTCGCCCTCCCCACATAGGGAGGGCTCAGAATTTCAACTTATTTTTTCTTATTTACTTTTTTAGCTTTTGATTTCTTAGCAGGTGTTTTCTTTGCTGTTTGTTTAACCGATTTTAATTCCCTTGCTACTGCTTGAGCTGCAGCTAATCTGGCAATAGGCACTCTAAATGGAGAACAGCTTACGTAATTCAAACCAATCTTATGACAGAATTCAACTGATTTGGGCTCGCCACCATGCTCACCGCAAATTCCAATTTTAAGATCCGGTCTGGTTGTTCTGCCGCCTTCAACAGCAATTTTCATAAGCTTGCCTATTGCATCAACATCAATTGATTCGAACGGATCGCCCGGTAGAATTTTCTTTTCCAGATAATCCGGTAAGAATCCGCCTATATCATCTCTTGAGAATCCGAATCCCATTTGTGTAAGGTCGTTCGTTCCAAATGAGAAGAATTGAGCAACTTCAGCTATTTTATCTGCTGTTAAACATGCTCTCGGAATTTCGATCATTGTTCCTGTTAAGTGAGGAATTTTTTTCAATCCAAATTTCGAACAAACTTCGTTATGAATCTTATTAACTATTACATATTGATGTTTTATTTCATTAACATGACAGGTAACCGGAATCATTATTTCAGGGAATGGTTTCTTGCCTTCTTTAAGTAATTCAGCAGTTGCTACAAAAATTGCACGAACTTGCATCTCCGTAATTTCAGGATAAGTAATACCAAGACGGACACCACGGTGACCCATCATAGGGTTGTTTTCGTGTAATGAGTCGGCTCTTTCGTTTAATTCATCAAGATTAATTCCTAAGCTTGCAGCAAGTTTTTCTCTTTCATCTAATCTATTCGGAACGAATTCATGAAGCGGCGGATCAAGTGTTCTGAATGTAACAGGGTATCCGTCCATTGCTTCCAATGTTCCTTTTACATCTCTAAGGACATATGGGAAAAGTTCGTCTAATGCATTTCTTCTTTCAGCTTCGGTTTTGGAATGAATCATTTTTCTAAGTTTGAATAATGGTTCTTCAGAATTCTTTCCGTAGAACATATGCTCGGTTCTGAATAAACCGATTCCTTCTGCACCGAATGCTCTGGCTTTAGCAGCATCTTCCGGAGTATCTGCATTGGTTCTAACTTTTAACGTTCTAACCTGATCGCATATTTTCATGAATGCCTGGAAATCCGGATTTTCTTCTGCAGCTTTTTTCATTGGCAATTCACCAATGTAAACAGCTCCTTTCGATCCGTTTAGAGTTAACCAATCACCTTCTTTAACCGAGACACCGCCAGCAGTTAAGTATTTTTCTTCATAATTTATTTTAATTGAACCGGCGCCAACAATACAACATTTACCCCAACCACGTGCAACAAGAGCAGCATGAGACGTCATACCGCCTCTTGCAGTTAAAATTGCCTGGGCAGCTCGCATACCTTCTATATCTTCGGGGTTTGTTTCTTCGCGGACTAAAATTACTTTCTTACCTTGTTTAGCCCATTCAACGGCATCATTAGCAGAGAATACAACCTGTCCGGTTGCACCGCCAGGACCAGCCGGTAAACCCTTTGTAAAAGGTTTTGTAGTTAATTCATGTGCAGGATCGATTATCGGATGCAGTAATTCATCTAGTTGCGAAGGATTAACTCTTAATACAGCTTCTTCTTTGGTTATCAGTTTTTCTTTGTACATATCAAGAGCCATTTTAACAGCTGCCGGTCCGTTTCTTTTTCCAACACGGCACTGCAACATGTATAGCTTACCTTCCTGGATTGTAAATTCAACATCCAGCATATCACGGTAATGTTTTTCTAATAAGCGTTGAATGTTATGCAACTGTTTATATGTTCCGGGCATTCCTGTTTCGAGAGATGGAAGATGTTCAGTATGTTCAGTTTTACCGACTTCATTTATTGGGTTAGGAGTTCTAATACCGGCAACTACATCTTCGCCCTGAGCATTTGTTAACCATTCACCATAAAAATAATTTTCACCTGTTGCGGGGTTACGTGTAAATGCAACACCGGTTGCAGAAGATTCTCCCATATTACCGAATACCATCGATTGAACGTTAACCGCTGTACCCCAATCATCCGGAATACTTTCAATTCTTCTGTATGATATAGCTCGCTTGCCCATCCAGCTTTGGAACACAGCAGAAATTGCACCCCATAATTGTTCCATCGGATCTTCCGGGAACGGCTTGCCAAGAACTTCTTTAACTTTCTCTTTATAGATTTCGATCAATGCTGCAAGATCATCTGATGTAAGTTCGGTATCGTTATGAACTCCACGAGCTTCTTTCATCTTGTGAAGTTCTTTTTCCAATTGAACACGGACACCCTGTCCTTCAGCAGGTTCGATACCGGCAGCTTTTTCCATTACAACATCGGAATACATCTGAATCAATCTTCTGTGAGAGTCGTATACAAATCTTGGGTTGCCGGTTTTTTTAATTAAAGCTTCGCGGGTTTCGTTATTAAGACCGACGTTTAGAATTGTTTCCATCATACCCGGCATTGATGCACGGGCACCTGATCTAACGGAAACCAATAATGGGTTTACTTTATCACCGAATTTAGCTCCCATTTCTTTTTCAACTTTAGCAAGAGCATCCTTAACCTGTTTATCAAGTTCTTTAGGATATTTTTTGTTATTCTTATAGTAAGCTGTACAAACTTCGGTTGTTATAGTGAAACCAGCGGGAACAGGTAATCCGATATTAACCATCTCCGCTAAGTTTGCACCTTTACCGCCAAGAAGTTCTTTCATATCAGCTTTGCCTTCGGCTTTTTTACCGCCGAAGAAATAGACATACTTTGCCGTTTTTCCTTTTGCCATTACTTTACCTCCAAATGATAATGTGATTTTTTAATTATACGTCAGTTGATTCTATCTATTAATAATTTTTCAAACTCTTCCTGGTTATCAAGTACAAGTTTGATTTTAAGATAATAAATGTCTATGTCATCAAGGTCTTTCGAAAACTTGATTAGCTTAACAGCATCTTTTTGTGTAGTTAAAACACAGTTAGCATTAGTATCGTAAAACTTTTTTCTAATATCCTGAATCTCTTTCAAAGTATAGTTCTTATGATCAGGGAATAACATTTTATTTCTAATATCAATCCTATTGTTCTCCAGTACGCTGAGGAAAGAATGAGGCCTTGCAATTCCGCAAACAACAAGACTCTTTTGACCCTGAAACTCTTCCAAAGTAAATTCGTTATGACTTTTTACATCATATATTCCGGTTGCTAAATAATAACCATGAAAAACTATTTTGTCTTTGAACTTATCTGCAAGTTTTTCTGGTATAACAGTTTGTTCAGAAAATTTTCTATTTACAATAATTACATCGGCTCTTTCAAGTGATTCAAAAGGTTCTCTCATTAAACCGAGAGGAAGAATTTTTTGTTCTATACTATTTGTCTTAAGTAAAAATCTCTGGTCTATCATTACAATATCTAAGTTTCTATAAAGCCATCTATGCTGGAATGCGTCATCTAAAAGAATAATGTTTACACCGGAATTACTGATCAAGCGTTTAGCTCCAACTACTCTTCTTTCGGAAACTGCAGTAGGGACTTTAAGTTCATCAGAAACAAGGTACATTTCGTCCCCGCATACATCAACCGTAGTAAAAATCTTATTGCCGTCCGAAACATAAATGTAACCGTAAGAGTTTCTTCCGTAACCGCGGCTAAGAATTCCAATCTTCTTGTTATATTTTTTTAGAATCTCTGCCAGGAATATCACTGCCGGGGTTTTACCGGATCCACCTACAGTAAGATTGCCCACCGATATTACAAATGCATTTACCCGGGTAA
>JAGVBL010000272.1 GCA_020059785.1 Ignavibacteriales bacterium
AAATGGGTCGTGCGCTCGGTAAGGCTTCTTCTGAAATGCAGCAATCCATAACATGGATGCAAAATGGAAACCCGGTATATTCTTCCCAGAGACAGTCCGAAGCAATGCGCAACTTAAATGAAGCCGCAAGTTTAATTAAGGGGGGAATGGACCAGATGATGAATGGCGGACAGGGCGGCGGAATGATGGGAATGATGCAGCAGCTTCAACAGTTATCGCAACAGCAAATGGATTTAAACCGGCTGACGCAAATGATGAATCAGGGCAGAATGACACAGGAAATGATGGGACAAATTCAGAGAATTGCACAACAACAGGAGATAATTAGAAAATCTCTAGAACAACTTAACAGGGAGTCACGGGAAGCCGGTCAGTCTAAACGGCTGGCTTCAAACCTAGAAAAAATTTTACAGGAAATGAAAGAGGTTGTTTCAAATCTGCAATCACAAAATCTTAATGACGATCTTGTAAAACAACAGGAAAGAATACTATCTAAACTTTTGGACGCACAGCGGTCGATTAATGAGAGAGATTTTGAAAAAGAAAGAAAATCAAACACGGGACGCGATTTTACACGAGCTTCTCCACCCGATTTAATTCTTTCTACTGACGAGGGTAAAAACAAAATTAGAGATGAACTGCTTAAAGCAATACGGGAGGGCTATAAAAAGGATTATGAAGATTTGATTAGAAATTATTTCGAATTATTAGGGAAAGAAAAATAGTAATATGGATTTTGTAAACTGTAGATAATTCACTTGAGAAGGATATAAATCTAACCTAATTTTACGGCGTCATTATCCGGTAAAACTTTTTGTGCGGAGTTCTGTTGAGAAGTTATCTTATTAAATTTGTTATCATCTCTTTTATTGCTATAAGTACATGTGCACAGCCGCAAATCCTTCAAAACATAAGAACAATTACACCTTCCGAGAAATATGTAGTAACAAACTGGAATTCAAGTTCCGGTCTGCCACAAAATTCTATAAACCGCATTGTTCAGGATAAAAACGGTTATATATGGGTATCAACCTATGGAGGGCTTGTTCGTTTTGACGGATTTAGTTTTAAGACCTATACAGCAAGCGAATTCCCTGTTCTTCAGAGCGATCGTATTAATTCGCTTTTCCTGGATAGTAATAACCAATTGTGGATTTCCAACGAACTTGGCAAATTAATAATTTTTGACGGCAAAACTTTTACCGATATAACCAATAAATTTTCCGATTCCCATCTTAACATTTTTCAATTCGCTGAAGATTCAAAAGGAAATTTTTATTTATGCAGTACTAATAGAGATTTATTTTATTATTCAAACGGGACTGCAACAAAAATTAATTATTTGCAGAATGGCAAACCGATTAAAGATTTCTATTACATTTCATTCAGCTATAAGACAAAAAACGACACGCTGTTTGCAATATTTGAAAACCAGGCCGCTCTCTTTTATAACGGAAAAATAGTTAAACAAAAATCCATTTCCCTTCCATTTGGATTTCATAATCACTGTGTTTATAACGAAAATGGTATCTGGATTTTATACGGACAAAGAATATATTACGCAAAATCCTTTGAAGACATTGAAAATCCCATAAACTTATTCCCCGATAGATTAATTAGTACCATTTTTATGAAGGATTCATCTATTCTTGCCGGAACGGACGACGGGGCGGTGGTTTTAATAAAAAATAATTCGCTGGAAACAATTATACCAAAAGGTAAAATTTCTACAACTGTTTACTCGCGTGTGTTTATAGATTCCGAAAATAATTATTGGGTTGGAACACAACTTCACGGTCTTTATCTAATTAGGAAAAGATTTATTTACACTCTCGATAAAACTTTCGGTATTGATGAACTTAATACCTATCCTATTTTAAATTCATCCGACGGAACTATCTGGATCGGTCAAAATCCCGGCATTCAAAAAATTGTTAACAACAGGGAACTAATTACACCCTTTGAAAAAATGCAACGCACCAAAGCAAAAATAATTGCGTGGGCAATTACCGAGGATAAAAATAAAAATATATGGATTGGTGCAAATGGAAACGGAATTTTAAAAGCAACTGGGGATAAATTAGAGGAGTATCTAGACAGAGATAGTTTAAGACAAAAAGTAAATTCAAATTTCTTTTCTGCTTTTACAGATAAATCAGGGAGAATCTGGTTCGGTTCTGTGGGAGCCGTTGTAATAAATGAAAATGGAAAATTTCGCGTCCATTATCCCGAGCAATCAAAAAGAAATAATTACAGACATTTTTTTCAAGATGAAAAAGGAATTGTATGGATTGCCTCAGATGAAGGATTGTTTAAATATGAAAACGAAAAATTCCAGTTTATTAAAGAAGCCAATGCTAAATCTGCAAGAGCATTATACATAGATAAGAAAAAACGACTCTGGGTTGGTACTTATGGAAATGGTCTTAGAATAAAGCTCAAAGACCGGTTTGTTACAATTACTAAAAAGAATGGATTGTTCAACGATATTATTTCTGCAATAGTAGAAGATGGTAAAGGAAATTTCTGGTTTACTTGCAACAACGGAATTTTTAGAATCCGCGAGACCGAAATAGATAATTATCTTGATGGTAAAAAAGATTTTCTAATTTCAATCAACTACGGTTCGGAAGAGGGACTGGCAAATATAGAATTTAACGGCGGGTGCCAGCCAAGCTGGATGCGCGATTATGAAGGAAATCTCTGGTTCCCCTCTTTTGGAGGTCCGGTCGTTCTAGATCTAAATTCATTTAAAGACCTGGTTACCAAACCAAAAGTATTCGTTGAATCACTTTCTTTAAAAGATACAACTTTTTATACGGGCGATAACATTGTACTTCCCAGCGATTACACTAATCTTACTATTCGATTCAACTCTCCGTCATTCGCTTCGCCTCAAAACGTACGATTTAGATACCGGCTGTTAGGACTTGAAGACGAATGGCACAATATTGACGGTAGGCGTGATATTAGCTATCAAAAACTTCCATATGGCAATTATGAGTTTCAGATTCTCGCTTCGGATAGCTACGGCAACTGGAGCGTTACCCCGGCATCACTCAAATTTAAAGTCGATTCTATTTTCTGGGAAACTCCCGCATTCTATATTCTTGTATCAATGTCGGCCATAATCGGAATTTTATTACTATACTACTCGCGCATGCAAACAGCTGAAAAGGAACATATAAAGCTGGAAAAAATAATTGAGGAAAGGACACAGAGTTATAAAATTGCAAAAATAGAAGCTGAGAAAGCTGCTATTGAAGAGAAAATTTTACGCGATAAGTCCGAAGAAGAAAACCGCCAGAAAGTTGAAATCCTCAGGATAGTCAGTCACGACCTAAAAAATCCTGTCTTTGCAGTAAAGGGATTTTCTGAAATTCTCCTTGAAGATTCAGAATTAAATCAGGACGAAAGAAATCTTGTTAAAATGATTGGTGAAGCCGGCGAAAGAATGCAAGATTTGATAACACAGCTTTTAAATTTCAGCCGGTTCGAAGGACAAAACTTTAGTCTTGATAAAACAGTTTTTAACGTAATTGATGAAATTAACAAAGTTATTGATCGTGTAGAACATCATGCTCAAAAGAAACAACAGACAATTGTTAAAGATTATAAAGCCGATAATAGATTTATTTTTGCAGACAATGTTCTCTTTACTCAAATTATCGAAAATCTGTTAACCAATGCAATCAAATATTCCGAACAGAATAAAAAAATAATTGTTGGAGTTAAAGAATCCGGCAATAATATAGTTATATTTATTCAGGATTTTGGACAGGGATTCAGTCAGGAGGACATAAAAAATCTTTACAAGCCGTTTGTTAAATTATCTTCTATTCCCACCGCTGGAGAAGCAAGCTCGGGACTTGGTCTTGCAATTGTAAAAAGATTTGTGGAATTGAACGAAGGGAAAATTCGATTAGACTCTCAAAAAGGATCTGGTTCAGTCTTTACAATTGAATTCAAACTTGCAAAGTAGTTACATCTTGAATCCGGATAATTATTTGCAGCCGGAATCCGCATCAACTATTTCTTCCATTTATTTGTAATTCCCGAGAGATAAGCAGGATAAAAGAATTCTTTTTTATATGGCTTCGGGGTTTGCTATTTTTTTTGCGGCACTATTCCTATTATTCGTTGATAAGCCGTGGGGTGCGATTTACGCTGCAATCGGAATTATTTTATTAACAGGTTTTCTGCAATGGTATGTTCCGTTGATGAATTACAAACGGAACCAAAAATATTCGGGGGTTGCGTTAATCTCTCCTTATGGAATTTATCTAAACGGAATCTGGTATCCGGATGGAAGATTCGGGCGTATTGACGGCGTTCACTTAATTGACAATAACAAAACGCACGCTTTTCAATGGAGCCAATTTGCAATGATGGGAGGAAAAGTACCCGGAAGAAATTATTTAACAATCAGAGTTCCGGTTCCGGAAGGTGAAGATAAAAAAGCTCAGCAAATTTTAGATCACTTCTCAAATAATTAATCGCGCTGAATAAATTATGTAGAGACGCAAGCTTTTGCATCTCTACAATTCATTGCTATTCCCATCTCAAATATCTGGAATCACCAAGCATTTCTTGAATTCTTCTTTGAACAATTTCATTTTTGTTTTGTTTACGTGCTTGAATCGATTCCTTTAATTCCTGTAATCTTTTTTCAAGCTGTTTGATTTCGGTTTCTTTCTTCTTTTCCTTTATATCGAACAATTGATTTAATACACCGGCAAGATCGTTTTTCAATTTTTGTTGAGTGTTACCTTCTGCATTTTTAATTTTTAATGCTAACAACTCTGCATCTATTTCTAATTCTTTTTCCTTTTTAAGATTCTCTCCGGAATTCAATAGCCCAGTATAAACTTCCTGATTACTAAATGCCGTTGTTAAATATCCAAAAGGAAATGAAGTTCTAAGCAGCTGATAATACTTATCTTTATTTAGCTTTTTAATTTCTTCCAATTTAGATCTAACTTCAGGGGTAAGATTCTTCAGTAGTTTTTCTTCTTCATCTTTACTTAACT
>JAGVBL010000417.1 GCA_020059785.1 Ignavibacteriales bacterium
ATAAATGCATTTATAATAAGAAAGATTCCCGCATTGCGCAGTACTCGTTCTTTCTTTATGCTATTGATTAGATAATTTTTATCGATTGATGTTATGATCCGTATAAAAGCGAAGAATGATGTTCCCAAAAGGAATACATACACAAGAAACATACTATTATACATTGCTATTGCAATATAAAAAAGATAAGTAACCAGGAAATAAGCAGTAACTCCGGCAAGCATTAATAATCCGCGAAGCGAATTTTTTCTTGCAATAAACAGGGAAATCAGAATTAATGGTACACCGGCAAATAAGGTAATATAGTCCTGGGCGATTCCCTGAATTGCAACATCTTCTGACATGTGCTGATATAATCCCTTTCCGTAGATAATTATTTTTTCCCCACGTATCGATTGATGCTCGTATTGACCGGGACCATCACTTGTAAATATTCCGTTTGTGGTTGCAATTATTGAAGCAATTGCGATAAGAAGAACTAAAACTGTAATTGCATTTCGATTTTTCATTTGAATCCTGTTAAAATTGATCAATCAAAATATTTTAATGCCCGTTTTCTTTGGGAAGCCTGATTGTAAAAGTTGTTAGATCACCGTGAGCGGAACTTACCGAAACTGTTCCGCCATGTAATTCAATTATCGATTTGACAACCGATAGACCGAGTCCTACGCCTCCGCTCTTTCTTGTTCGAGATTCATCCGCCCTGTAAAATTTATCGAAAATTTTCTCAACTTTATCCGGCGCAATACCGATTCCGCGATTTGTTATATTGATATTAATTTTGTCTGTAGTTTCATCAGCAGAGATTTCAATAGTCGATTTTTCATGACCGTATTTGACCGCGTTATCAATGATGTTATAGAGAGCTTGTTTAATTAATCCGGCATCAATATTAATAGTAATGTCCGAAGTTAAATTCAGCGAAATGTCCATCTCCCGTTCCTTTGCAATCATCCTCATATTCTGAACAACGGATTTTAAAAGCGGGTAAAATTCAACCGGGCGGCGCTCAAGTGTTATTAAACTGTTCTCGCTTTTCGAAATAAAGAAAAGATTATCGATTATTCTTGTCATCCTTAGAGTTTCTTCGTAATTGCTTTTAAGGATTTCTATATAATGTTCTTTTGGTTTTTCTGATTTTAATGCAATCTCAATTTCGCCTCTCAGAATTGTAAGCGGTGTTTTTAGTTCGTGTGCTGCGGCTAAAGAAAATTCATTCATATACTCAACAGATTTTTTAATTCTTCCTATCATTTCATTCATGGTATTTACAAGACGTCCAAACTCATCTTTATAATTACCACCGGGAATAATTTCTTTAAGGTTGCGAGCAGTTATTTCAGAAGTCTTCACAATTATTTTATCTATCCGCGATAGTGATTTATATGAAATTACAAATCCTCCGGCAATAGAGATTATAAAAAATAAAGGGGCAATTATCAGGTATAACTCCTTTAATAAACCAAGCATCTGTTCTATCTGTTCGGTTGGATAAGCAACTATTACATTATAGCCCCGTCCCTTTAAAAGACAAAGCCGGATTGTATGTTCTGATAATTGCGGATTATAATAGTTTAGTAATTTGTTCTCATTAATTCTATCTATTTCTATTATGTTTCCGGAAAGATTTGCTGATTTGAAAATTACTCCCGACGAAGAAGAGATCTGTATAAACGTATTTCTCCTGTTGAAAACAATTGCCTCGTATAATATATCCCAGATAAGTTCGTCCTTACTTTTATAAACGGAATCTGATTGAAATGTCTCGAGATCGAAATGTTTTTCTTCAATTCCTCTTAAAATGGCTTTTGCCTGGGATTCGATATTTGAATCGAGTGCAGCTTCAGATTTTTGTAAAATGTAGATATAAATTGTAACGCCGAGAATGGTCTCCAGAATAAGGAACACGGCAGCATACCAGAGTGCAATTTTAAAACGCGATGAAGTAAAAAATGATTTTAATTGGTTGATCATAATGACCGGCTAATCTTTTATTGTATAACCCATTCCGCGGATTGTCTGGATAAACGGTTTGCCGCCTTTATTTGTAAGCTTGTTTCTAAGTTTGTTAATGTATACATCTATTACATTTGTACCGCTGTCAAAATGATAATCGTAAACATGTTCAATTAATTTTGTTCTTGATACAACTTTGTTCTTATTTCTTAATAAGTATTCAAGTATGGAATATTCTTTAGGAGTTAGGATTATATCTTCATTGAAAAGTGTTACCTTATGAGCAACAAGATCTAGCTGAAGTCCGCCGGCTTTAAGAATATTCTCTTTTGGATAATCCTTCCGTCTTAATAATGCACGGACTCGTGCGGTTAATTCATCAAACGAGAACGGTTTTGTAAGATAATCATCGGCACCGCTATCAAGACCTTCAACTTTGCTTTTAGTACTGTCTTTTACAGTAAGAAGTAAAACCGGCGTTTCAATTCCGTTTTTTCTTATTTCTTTAACAAATTCAATTCCGTTCATATACGGCATCATTATATCGGAGATAATCAAATCATATTCGTTTCTATAAATTAATTCCAGACCCTCTTTGCCGTTATAGGCAACATCAATACCATAGAGTTCCTCTTCCAGACCTTTCTTAATAAAAGAGGCAACCTTCTTTTCGTCCTCTATAACTAAAATTCTCATATGTTTAATATAAATAAAAAGAGAGAGTAATTAGCTCTCTCTTAAGCAAGCCGGGATATTTTTAGGTCGGATTATTTTTTAGCTGGGGGTTCTTTTTTAACCGATGGTTTTGTGTGTGTTGTCTTTGATTCTTTGTGTTTCTTTGTTGTATCCTGCAAAGGTTTCTTTTGTGCAGCCGGCGGTTCTACTTTGGTTGTTGCCGGAGTAACTTTCTTTTCTGCGGGTTTAACAGTCTCGGTTTTTGGTTTTGCCGGTTCGGCTTTCTTTTGCGGCTGTGCCTGTGCATAAAGTGTTGCAGAAAATGCAACTATTACGAACAATGCAATTAACTTTTTCATTTGAAACTCCTTTATTTGTTTTAATGACAACCGAAACATATCCGGCGTACATTAATTGATTATTAAAATCAGATTAAAAAATTTTAATGTTCGCTATGGATTAGATCTAATAACGGGAAGCAGGAAAAAAACAACGAGGAATAACTTTCCCATTTAAATATGCCAAATAGAATTGTAGGGCTAAGAGTTAATAGCCCGTTTAACCATTTCTTTAATGCCCTGTTCGGGAGATATCGGAGTGAAGTTAAACCGCTTGTTAAACTTAGAGCTATTGAAGAAATAATCCCTTTCGAACTGATAAGCAACGTCTTTTAATTCCTTAAGTATTGGAATGAATAGACCGAGCAAACCCATCATTGTAGAGGAAATCTCCTGTATCTTTTTTACCTTATTCATCTCTTTCATCATTATCTCAACCCATTTTCTTGATGTAAGTTTCTGATCTGTCGTTGGTAAATGCCAGACCTGATTATATGCATCGGGAGTATTGCCCAGAAGCGCAACAGCTTTGCCTATATCTTTGCTATAAGTGAAATTATGTATTACATCAAGCTTACCGAGCCATTGAGGATTTTTATCTTTTAATAAGTTATTCAAAACAGATTGAGTAAAGAAACTGCCGGCAACACCCGGTCCGTAAAAATCTGCTCCACGCGCAACTATTGCATTTACTTCATTTCTGTCAATGGCATTCATAAGCATTCTAAAAATTTCTGCCCGGACTTCCCCCTTTTTCGAAACAGGTTTTATGGGAGTTTCTTCAGTCATGTTAGACAGATGTTCAGGATCGTACATATAAACATTATCAACAAAAACAATTTTGGAATTATGACGCTTGCATGATTCGATAAGACTTTTCATAAAGCGTGGCCATTTTTCCTTCCACACTTTTATCTTGTATTCAAACCCAACAGTTACATAAACAATCTCAGAGCCTTTAACAGCTTCATCAAGCATTGATGGATTGGATATATCAGCTTGCATCAACTGATCGGTCTCGTTCACCTTTTTAGGATTCCGGCTAACTACTCTTATCTCTTTTGTATAATTGAATAACTCGTGTGTAATTTCTGTTCCAGCTCCGCCGCCGGCGCCAAGTATCGTCTGCATGAATTCCTCTTTATTTTTTTATGCTAACCGAAATATTTGTAAAATTGTATTACCGATCAAAACGTTCAAGAGAAATTTGGTGAAAAAAATATATACAGTTTTTTTGCTTGTATTTGTAGTAACGGTAAATCCCGGACAGACTAAAAATGCAAACTACGATTCAACGCTTGCAAAAAGTTTTAGTGCGGATGATTTTGGTATGGAACCCTATGTCTTTGTTATTTTAAAAAGCGGATAATATAATCCGCAAGAAAAGAGAATCCGGGACAGCTTATTTGCCGGACCTATGAAAAACATTAGCCGGTTGGTAGAAGAGAAGAAACTAATTGTTGCGGGTCCGTTCGGCAAAAATGATTTACAGTACCGTGGATTATTCATTCTTGATGTTAAAGATATTAAGGAAGCCAGGGCGCTTGTTAATACCGACCCAGCAGTTAAAGCAAACATTTTTGATGTGGAATTAATACCTTGGGATGGTTCAGCCGCATTGTCCGCTTATCTGGAAACAGCTGATAAAATCTGGAAAATTAATCCATAAGAATTATTTAATAACTCCATACGCAAGTAATTTCTTATATTCTAAATGGACTTTAAAACCATAAATTATTTTATCAATAATAACAACTTATAGAGCAACTCAAATTTATGTTGACATTCATTCTGTTTCTCGTTGGTTTTTACATGCTAATTAAAGGAGCGGATCTTCTGGTTGACGGCTCGGCTTCAATTGCAAGGAAACTCAATATATCCAACATCGTAATTGGTTTAACAATTGTTGCTTTCGGAACATCGGCACCCGAATTAATTGTTAATATATTTGCATCGGCCAAGGGAAATACCGAGATAGCTATAGGAAATGTTCTGGGAAGTAATATTGCAAACATACTTTTAATATTAGGGATTGCATCAATTATTTACCCTATCTCTGCTAAAAAAAATACTGTTCTGAAAGAAATTCCATTCAGTCTGCTTGCTGCCTTACTGGTTGCTGTTACTGCAAATGATGTATTGATTGACGGCAGCCCCGCTTCTGCAATAACAAGAATAGACGGGCTTGTTTTCATCGGGTTCTTTATAATTTTCCTTTATTACACGTTCAGCATAACTAAATCAGATAAAGATATTAACGAAACTCCCGTTACTGAATTGAGCTATGCAAAATCTGCAACATACATTTTGTTGGGTTTGATAGGACTTGTGCTGGGCGGTAAGTGGATTGTAGACGGCGCTGTTAAGATAGCCGAGAGCTTCAATGTAAGTCAATCCTTAATTG
>JAGVBL010000066.1 GCA_020059785.1 Ignavibacteriales bacterium
TCTTGATAAAGAAAACTTTCCGCCTTCAATGCTTAACAGTTTTACTTTGATAACTTCGCCTTCTTTAAGAACATCGGTTACTTTATTAACCCGCTTATTATCAATCTGGGAAATATGAAGCAATCCTTGAGTGCCCGGTAAAATTTCTACGAAAGCACCAAAGTCGGTTATCTTCATTACTTTTCCACTGTATGTCTTTCCAATCTCGGGTTCGGCAGTTAACCATTTAATATACTCTTTAGCTTCCTTGGCTTTCTGACGATCCTGTCCGGCAATACTAACCGTTCCATCTTCTTCGATATTAATTTCAACACTGAATTCCTTTTGAATCTTTTGAATTACCTTTCCGCCTGGTCCAATTACAGCACCAATTTTATCGGTATTAATTTTGGTTGAAAGAAGAGTTGGAGCAAATTTGGAGATATTAGGATTAGAGACGGAAATTGCTTCGTTCATAATTTTTAAGATATGCAGTCTTCCAGCTTTTGCCTGGGTAAGTGCTTTCTCCATAATCTCAAACGAAATTCCCTGAATTTTAATATCCATCTGAAATCCGGTAATACCATTTTCAGAACCGGCAACTTTAAAATCCATATCGCCTAAGTGATCTTCGTTACCTAAAATATCCGAGAGAACGGCATAACGATCACCTTCTTTAACAAGACCCATAGCAATTCCGGCAACAGCGCATTTTACAGGAACGCCGCCTTCCATCAAAGCTAATGAACCAGCGCAAACAGTTGCCATTGATGATGAACCGTTAGATTCGAGTATATCGGAGTTAAGCCGAATCATATATGGAAAAACTTCTTCGGGTGGAAGGATGTTTTTCAAGGATCTTTCAGCAAGGTTTCCGTGCCCAACTTCCCTTCTTCCAACACCGCTGTATCTTCCGGTTTCACCAACGCTGAATGGAGGAAAGTTGTAGTGCAATATGTATCGCTTTCTGAATTCGGTTTGAAGTCCGTCTATAATCTGTTCGTCTTGTTTAGTTCCTAATGTTAAAGTGGTTAAACTCTGTGTTTCACCACGCGTAAAAAGTGCGGTTGCATGCGGACGCGGTAAAATACCAAGTTCAATAGTAATGGGACGAATCTGATCAGTTTTTCTTCCATCAAGTCTTAATCCTTCATCAAGAATCCTGTTACGCATCAATTCCTTTTCCATATCATGAAAGATTGATTTAATAGCTTTTTCCTGCTCGGGATATTTTTCTGCCAAGGCAGTTAATACTTCCTGTTCAAGTTCTTTATTCTTAGCAGATCTTTCTTCCTTCGCAAGAACAGCTTCCACAATATTTTTTAACTTACCATAAGCAAGATCTTTTACATCTTTAAGAAGATTCTGATCAATTACTTTTTCGGGAACAGCCATTTTAGGTTTGCCGCAAAGTTCACGTAGTTCATTCTGAACTTTTACAAGTTTTTTAATTTCCTGATGAGCAAATTTTAGAGCATCAAGCATCTCATCTTCGCTTACTTCCTTTGCTTCACCTTCAACCATCATAATAGAACTATCAGTACCGGCAACAACAAGTTCTAAATCGCTCTCTTCAACCTGTGCATTAGTGGGGTTAACAATAAACTGTCCGTTAATTCTGCCAATGCGCACCTCTCCAACAGGTTCGAGAAACGGGATATCGGAAATGACAAGTGCAGCTGAGGCACCAACTGCAGTAAGAACATCCGCATCGTTCTCGTTATCATATGAATAGACAAATGCTGCAACCTGAGTATCATTCAAATAGTTTTCTGCGAACAATGGTCTTATTGGCCTATCGACTAACCGTGCACTAAGAATTTCTTTTTCACTCGGTTTTCCTTCTCGTTTAAAGAAGCCGCCCGGAATTTTTCCTACTGCAAAAGCTTTTTCCCTGTATTCAACACTAAGTGGAAAATAATCGAGATCATCTTTCAATTCACCTGCAACAGCCGTAACAAGTACAACCGTATCGCCGTATTGAACAGTAACTGCGCCATTTGACTGTTTAGCAAGTTTACCAGTTTCAATTTTTAAAATCTTACCGCCTATTTCAACTTCTTTAGAATATATCATTTACTTTCCTCGTTACTTTCTAATGTTCAATTCTTTAATTATACTACGATATCTTTCAATATCTTTACCGGCTAAATAATCGAGCAGTCTTCTTCTTTTACCAACCATTTGCATAAGACCTCTTCTGGAAGCATGATCTTTATTGTGTCCTTCGAAATGAGCAGTAAGGTTATTGATTCGCTCGGTTAAGAGGGCAATTTGAACCTCAGCAGTTCCGCTGTCTTTGTCACTTTTTCCGAATTTCTTGATTAGTTCAAGTTTTTTTTCTTTTGATAACGACATTGTGTTACTCCTTTTTTGATTTGTTCGATTTAATTCCAGAAACGATTAACGTACCGGAATCAATTAGTTAACTAAAACATTTATTAATTCAAGAGCTTTCTTTTTATCTTCTTCAATTTGGTGAATCAAATCATCTTTCGATTCATATTTTTTCTCGTCGCGCAATCTTTTAATAAAATCTATCCTTAATTCTTTTCCGTAAATATCTTTGTCAAAATTAAGGATGTGGACCTCAATAACAAGTTCTGTCGTTTCCTCAAAAGTAGGACGATAACCGATATTCATAATACCGAAATAAGGTTCTTTTTCGCAACTGCAAGAAACAACGTAAACACCTTTTTTGGAATTGCTTTATTTATATCGTCCAGTTTTAAATTAGCAGTTGGGAATCCTAATACTCTACCTCGCTGCGCTCCTTTAATAACAATACCTGTAAAAGTATAGTTTCTTCCTAAGAGAAGATTTGCTTTCTCAACATCACCTTCATAAAGAGCATTACGGATTTTTGTACTGCTTATTATCTCGCCGTTATTATTTTCCGGGGGAACAGCAGTTACATCAAAGTTATAAATTTTACCAAGTTCCCTAAGCTTCACCTCATCACCCAATCTATCCTTACCAAATTTATGATCGTGACCAACTACCATATGAACCGCACCGAATTTATCTACAAGATAATTCTTAATAAACTGATCCGAAGTAAGTTGAGAAAATTCCTTTGTAAAATTTAGAACTATTAGTTCATCAATGCCGATATTTTCAAGAATTCTTTTTTTCTCATTAAACGATGTTAAAATTTTCAGATCAAAATTTTGGGATATAACGCTCCTTGGATGCGGATGGAAAGTAACAACAACACTTTTTCCGTTAATACCCCTTGCAATACTTTTCATCGTTTCCATTATCTGTAAATGTCCGCGATGTAATCCGTCGAACGTTCCAACGGTAACAACTGCATTTGTTTGCTTTATATATTCATTTAATTCGGTATAAACAATCATAATAGAATCTTTACTCTCTCATACTAAGGTTAGCACCTTAAACTTCTCGTTAAACTCATTAATAGTAACAGAATTACTTACATCAAACTGCCCAATTCCGGTTCTTCTTAATCTGCTTAGATACGCACCACAACCCAATTTCTTTCCGAAATCATTAGCAATTACTCTTATATATGTTCCTGTTGAGCATGTAATTTCGAACCGGATTTCCGGTAAATCAATATTCAAAATTTCGAATCGGGAAATAAAAATTTCTCTGGGTCCTTTTTCAATCTTAATTCCTTTACGGGCAAATTGGTAAAGCGACTTTCCTTTATGTTTAACAGCAGAATAAACGGGTGGAATTTGAAAGCCCTTACCTAAAAATGATTTTACAGTTTCTTTAATCATTTCATCAGTTATATCCGAGTAATCCGATTCCGAATCAAATTCAGTTTCAATATCAAATGATGGTGTTGTTTTACCAATAGTAAAAACACCGGTGTAAGTTTTATCAAGTCCTCTAAAAGAAGCAATTTGTTTAGTCATCTTTCCGGTGCATACAATTAACAATCCTGTTGCCATTGGGTCGAGCGTGCCGGCGTGTCCAACCTTTTTTACATTGATTGCTTTTCTTACTTTATACACAATATCAAAGGACGATTTATATAATTGCTTATCAATAAGTATTACTTCACCAGATTCAAAATCCGGTCTATAGTTATCAAGAGTTTCCCTTGTTATCATTTTCTTCTTTTCCATCGGAGGAATGAATTTGTTTAAACAATCCTTCGATTTTTTCTACATAATCCAGAGTATCATCAATAAAAAAATGAAGCTCGGGTATATACCGCAATTTAACTTTTGAAGCCAGTTCGCTTCTTATAACACCCTTAAGGTTATTAACTTTTTCAAAAACATCTTTACGTTTATTCTTATCATAAACAGAAAGATAAATTTTGGCATGCTGAAGATCGGCACTTACTTTAACACTTGTAACTGTAACAAGTCCCACTTCAGAATCCTGAACCTTATGAAGAAAAATTAAGCTTAGTTCTTCTTTAAGTAAGCTGGCAACTTTATCTAATCTGTAAGACATTAAGCAAGTTTCTTTTTAGTTTCTATGAGTTTGTAAGATTCAATTACGTCGCCAACTTTAATATCATTAAAGTTCGCTATGCCAAGACCGCATTCAAAACCTTTTTCAACTTCGCGAACATCATCTTTAAATCGTTTTAATGACGTAAGATCGCCTTCATAGATGGCAATTCCATCGCGGAACAAACGGATTTTATTCTTTCTTTCAATTCTTCCATCCTGAACATAACAACCGGCAACAGTTCCAATTTTAGGAACTTTGAATATTTCTCTAACTTCAACAGTACCAACCAATTCTTCTGACACAACAGGTGAAAGCATTCCTTCGAGAGCGGATTTTACTTCGTTTATTGCATCGTAAATAATATTATATAATCTGATGTCAACTTTTTCCTGTTCAGCCAATTTTCTTGCATTAATATTAGGACGGACATGGAAACCGATAATAATTGCCTGTGAAGCTGCTGCTAAAAGAACA
>JAGVBL010000423.1 GCA_020059785.1 Ignavibacteriales bacterium
ATTGAATACTTAACGCTACTCAAAAATTTTATTGAATTGAGAAAGACCTCCATCGAAAAAGAGATCGCTTTGCAGTTAGAAATAAATAATTACAACTATTGGAATGAATGATATGAATTCAAAACTGATAAAAATATTTTCGCTCTTTTCAATAATGACACTAATCATTTCATTAAGCGCGTGCTCATCTAAAAACGAAAACAGTGAAAAGAAAATAACCGGCGTAACAGTAAAAATTACTCAACCACAAAAAATGGATTTGACGGAATACATTACTCTTAATGCTAACACGGTTTTTTTAAAGAAAGAAATTGTTCGTGCTACGTTTCAAGGATTTGTAGAAAAGATTTATAAAAGTATCGGCGATAAAATTAAAAGCGGTGATCTATTATTGGAAATAAAAACAAAGGAATCTGCCGCCGATCATAATCTGCAGGTTCCGCTTGGCGATGAAACATTTAGCGGCATAATCAAGATTAGAGCAAAATCTGATGGTGTTTTAACCGAGCTTAATTATAACGCCGGAGACTTCGTTTCGGACGGCGAACAAATTGCAGTAATAGCTAATCCGTCATCACTTAGAATCAATCTTAATGTCCCTTATCAGTATGTTGATAAAATTAATATTAACACACCGTGCGAGATCTTTTTGCCAAATGGTAAAGATGTAAGAGCAACAATTCAAAAAATTATTCCAAGGGTAGATCTTACCGCCCAAACGCAAACTTATATTCTTGAAATTCATCAATTAGTAAGTTTGCCGGAAAACTTAAATGTAAATGCACGTATTCCAATACGCACTTTTAAAAATACAACAGTTCTCCCTGTTGCGTCTATTTTATCAAATGAAACTTTAGATAAATTTTGGATTATGAAATTACTGAACGATACTTTAGCTATTAAAGTTTATGTAACCAAGGGAATTGAGAACGATAAATATGTACAGATTACAAAACCGGAATTAAGTTTAGCAGATAGAATTATTGTTGAAGGAGCTTTTGGTTTGCCGGATACAACAAAAATAATTATTGGCAAGTGATGATATGAAAAATCTTTATGTGAAATTCAGAAGTCCGATTACCGCAATACTTGTTTTCATTTTCCTTGGCGGAATATATTCTTTATTAAATCTGAAGACGGGATTATTTCCGGATATTACTTTTCCTAAAATAAAAATTATTGCAGATAACGGAGAACAACCCGTTGATAAAATGATTGCGACAGTTACTATTCCGATGGAAAATGCAATCAAACGTGTTGAGGATTTGAAAATATTACGAAGCACAACAAGTCGCGGTAGCTGCGAGATTTCTGCCTTTCTAAATTGGGGAAGTGATATTGATCTTGGTAAACAACGAATTGAAGCTCAAATAAATTCTATCAAACAGAATCTTCCTCAAGGAGTTAGTGTTGTTGTTGAAAAAATGAATCCTTCCATTTTACCAATAATGGGCTTTTCGTTGGAAGGAACAAATCAAAATCCAATTGAACTGAGGCAGATTGCCGAATACACAATTAAACCCATTCTATCCCGAGTTGACGGCGTCTCCGAAATCGCGGTTATTGGCGGTAAAGTAAAAGAATATCATATTATTTTGGACCCGATGAAGATGAGCAATTTGAGAATTACGCCAGCTTATGTTGCCGATGTTTTATCAAAATCGAATTTTATTTCTTCCAACGGATTCATGGTTGATAATAATCGCCTCTATTTGAACTTGACAGATGCTGCAATAGAAAATAAAAATGAACTTGAAAATACTGTCATTATAAATTCACCAAAAAGTAAAATTCAGCTTAAAGACATTGCAGAAATACAAATTGCGGAACGAAGAGATTATGTAAAGATTAACGCTAATGGAAAAGACGTTCCATTGATAGCAATTTCAAAACAGCCCAAAGCAAATCTTATTGATGTAGCAAATGCAGTGCAAAACCAACTTAAAGAAATTGAAAGTGTACTTCCGCAAGGAGTGAAATTAAAATCCTACTATAACCAAGCAGATTTTGTAAGTGATTCAATAAGCAGCTTGAAAGATGTTTTATGGATTGGACTTCTGCTTGCAATATTTGTAACAATAATCTTTTTACGGTCATTCAAAGCGAGTTCGGTAATTCTTATTACTATTCCAATTACTTTAGGACTAACGCTAATAATTTTATACGCACTCAATTATACATTTAATATAATGACAATTGGCGCGATTGCCGCTGCAATAGGTTTAATTATTGATGACGCTATTGTTGTTGTTGAGCAAATACACCGAACGCACGAAGAACATCCGACGGAAAATAGTTTTACTCTTGTTACTAAAGCGGTAAAATATCTTTTCCCGGCAATGGTCGGTTCATCGCTAAGTACAATTGTAATTTTTCTGCCGTTCGCTTTAATGGGAGGAGTTGCCGGAGCGTATTTCAAAGTAATGACAGACACAATGATTATAACGCTCGTATCTTCCTTCTTGGTTACGTGGGTTGGTTTACCAGTAATTTATATTTTGTTTTCAAAAGAAGAACATGGTGTTAAGCATTCTTCAAAAGAATTAAAACAAAGAAACTGGGTTTACTTTTTTATTCACAAGCCATGGATTTCTTTGGTATTCGTTATTTTGCTGATTGTGTCAGCTTTATTCATATTGCCAAAATTGCCTTCTGGATTTTTGCCCGAAATGGATGAAGGATCAATCGTGCTAGATTACGCCAGTCCGTCCGGTGCATCATTAGATACAACGGATAAAATGCTGAAAATAGTTGATCAAATTTTGCAGAAGACACCCGAAGTTGAATCTTTTTCCAGAAGAACCGGAACGCAAATGGGATTTTTTATTACTGAACCAAACCGGGGCGACTATCTAATTCAATTAAAGAAAAAGAGAAGTAAAACTACTGATGAAGTATCGAACGAAATTAGGACGAAGATAGAATCAACAGTGCCGGCGCTTCGTGTAGATTTTGGACAGGTAATTGGAGATATGCTTGGCGATTTAATGGCTTCTGTTCAACCGGTTGAA
>JAGVBL010000168.1 GCA_020059785.1 Ignavibacteriales bacterium
GATTCGATAAAACAAAAACTTGGTGGTCTTTCTGTGTTGATAGTAATGGGAACCTGGTGTAGCGACAGCAGGAGAGAAGTACCCAGATTTTTACGGATTCTGGATGAATTGAATTTTAATAACGAACTACTTACCATAAATTATGTTGATAGAAAAAAGGAAAGTCCGGAAGGGGATATTTCTTCTCTGGATATAAAATATGTTCCTACTTTCATTTTTTATAAAGGTGGAAAAGAGATAGGCAGAATTATAGAAACACCCCAAATTACTCTGGAAAGTGATTTCAAAAATATTCTATATAATTAATCCTACATTTCATTAAAATGCATTAAAACAAAAAATGCCGTGTAAACACGGCATTTTTTTATTGTAATCTATTACTATAGTCAATTTTTATTCGATTCAATTTCGGGTATAGATACTGTTGTAACATCTTTATAGTTTTTCGGCTTTCTGGATGAACCGTTCTTTTTTCCTGAAATTTCCACTTCAATTTTTTCTACGTCGTTATTGTTTAAATGTCCGTTACCGTTTCCATTACCATTCTTTGCTTCGTGATAAGCATAAATCTGATTCTTGTAATTTCGTAAAACTATACTGTGTTCATCTTTATGAAGGACATATTGAGGTAGTATAGGAATTTTTCCTCCACCGCCGGGTGCATCAATAACGAAATGTGGAATTGCTAAACCGCTGATATTTCCACGTAGTGCAAACATTATCTCCAATCCTTTATCAATTGAAGTACGGAAATGATTTGCACCTCTTGTTTCATCTGCCATATATAAGTAGTAAGGTTTTACTCTAATTTTCAAAAGTTTAGTGAATAATTCTTTCAAAGTATCGGCATCGTCGTTAACACCTTTCATTAAGACCGCCTGATTTTGAACAGGGCATCCGGCATTTGCAAGCATTTCACATGCCTTAGTGCTCTCCGGTGTAATTTCCCATGGATGATTGAAATGTGTATTAATGTATATAGGATGATACTTTTTAAGCATTTCACAAAGTTTAGGTGTAATTCTATGAGGTAATACGCAAGGCATTTTTGTTCCAAGACGTATTATTTCAATGTGTTGTATTGATCTTAAACGCTGTAATATTTTTTCCAGCATTGTATCGGTTAACATTAATGGATCGCCGCCGGACATAATAACATCGCGTATTTCGGTATGCTGTTCTAAATATTTAAATGCGGATTCGAGTTGTCTCATCGAAATTTTATCGGAATTACCAACTTTTCTCTTCCTTGTGCAGAACCGGCAATACATTCCGCATTGACTAGTTGTTAAGAAAAGTGCCCGGTCAGGATAACGATGGGTAATATTTGGAACAGGACTCATTGCATCTTCCTGAAGAGGGTCTTCATATCCTTCAATGTCTTCCAATTCTTTAACGTCTGGAACGCATTGAAGCCAGATAGGATCTCCCGGATACCTGATGAGACTTAGATAGTAAGGATTTATTCTTGCTTGAAAGAACTCGTCGAGTCCTTCAGCTACTTTTCGATCAATGTTAAATTTTTCTACCAGCTGATCGACTGTATGAATACTATCTCTAACCATTTGCTGCCAGAGTTCCATGATTATGCCCTTTGTGTTTTGTTATTTTATATATTTTCCGAAAACTATTAAATGATCATTTACTTTATAAAAATCTTTGATCTCAGCAACTATTGAATAATTATTTCTGAAATAAAAATTCCTTGTTGCATCATAATTATCCTTAGAAGATGTTTCTGCTAAAATCCATCTTCCGTTGTTTTCTTTAACAAAACTTTCTGCATGGTCCAATAGTTTTTTACCAACCCCCTTATTCTGAACGCTACTATCAACAACAATCCAGAATAGATCGAAAGTGCCGTCTGTTAATGCTCTTTTACCTGTACAATGATAACCGAGAATTCTTCCATCATCTTCGTATACAAAAATGTTATAGTATTCATGGTTAACATTGCCGAGCGCTTCATCAATTAATTCTACGGCAACTTTTTTTTCATCGGGACTGAAATTATCAGTACCGTCAATTATATCAACCAGTTGGATTCTGTCCTTAGATTGCAGCTTGCGTATCATATTGAACTCTCTTTAGTGCTAATTGGGTTAACCGGTTTAATAATTCTTCGTAGCTTATACCGGCGGCCGCAGCTGAACGGACAAATCCTGAATCGGGCGATATATCGGGATTCGGGTTTACATCAATAACAAATGGAACATTTTTATTATTCAGTCGAATATCGACTCTGGCATAATCTCTGCATTCGAGGGCTTTATAAGCTTCTAAAGCCATCTCTTCAACTTTTGATTTTAATTTTTTATCGAGCGGGGCAGGACATTTTGGAGTTGTATGTTTATAATAAATACTCTCCGGCGACCATTTGGCTTCGTATGTAATTATTTTTGGGAGGTCCTCAGGTAATCCATCAAAACGGATCTCGGAAATTGGAAGTAATTGATCTCCCAATATTGCTACGTTTAATTCTCTTCCGTCAATGTATTCTTCAATTAAAACTTCCTGACGGTAATTAGTATACAAATATTGAAGTCGTTTTTTAAGAGAATCATAATCGTTCACAACAGAAAATTCCGATATACCAATGCTTGCATCTTCTCGCGCTAATTTAAGAATCATCGGATATCTTAGAAGCAGTTCTTTCTGTGCAGGAATCCGGTGTAGCTTTGTAATTAAATGACGTGGAGTTTTAATCCCATGTGAATTTAAAATCTGTTTTGTCCGTGACTTAATAAGACAGTTCCCAAGGCAAATCGGATTATTACCTGTATATGGAATTCCTAATAGGTCAAAAAATCCGGCAATATAACTTTCGAGGTTAGATACGCCTTCAACCGACTCAACAAAATTCAAAATTACGTCGGGAGAATAGTGATTTAATTTTTTTATTAATGCTTTGATGTCGCTGTTAACAGCAAGTGTATCAACACTAATATATTTTTTTGATAAGATATTTTTAACGTTATGAATCTGATTCAGAAAATCTGTTTCTGATAAATCAATATTCTCTTTATCATCATTTGTATCTTTACCAAGGTAATTACTGTAAAGACGTGTCGGCTCATTAAAGCAGATCAATATTTTTCTATCGAGATTCATAATAGGTTGTATCTCGTTGCAGCTATAGAAAGTACTTTGTTTATCATTTCTTCGTAAGATAATCCAATTGCCCGGGCTGCTTTAGGAAAGCATGAATTATCTTCGGGTTTAGGGAGAATTCCGGGTAATGGATTAATTTCGATAATGTTCGGTTCGCCCATTTCATCCAATCTTAAATCAATTCTACTCCAGTCTTTACATCTTAGAACTTTGTATGTTCTTAAAGAAACATTTTTAATTTTTTCTTCGAGATGCTTATCAATTTTTGCCGGACAGGAAAATATATTCAATGGATTTTCCCTTGTATCAACAACCCACTTGGCTTCGAAGGAATAAATAGGGAGGAGATTATCAGGGAGCTCATTGAAATTGATTTCTACTATCGGTAATACTTCCGTATCCGAGTTATTGCCGAGGATTGCTACAGTAAACTCTCTTCCGGGCAAATATTCTTCTATTATAAAGGGTTGATTATAGACGCTGAGATTTTCTGAAAGACGTTCAGTAAGATCCGATAAGTTATTAACAAATGACGAATTGAAAATACCTTTGCCAGAACCTTCGGAAACCGGTTTCATAATTACTGGGAATTTCAGGTTAAAATTTTCCAGGTCGTCAATACTTTCTGCATAAATAAATTTTGATGTAGGAACACCATGATAGGAAAGA
>JAGVBL010000093.1 GCA_020059785.1 Ignavibacteriales bacterium
ACAACTTCAGTTTATTTATAATGTTAGCAAACATTTAATTGATGGAACTACATTTCCTCAGTGGAACGAAAATGTTCCTTTTAGAAAAATTAGAGATGCGATGTTAAAGAAATAATATCAATTAAATTATTTATAGGGAATAGAGAATGAAAATGAAAAAAGTAGTTCCGCAGAGATTTAATCCATGGCATCACGTTGATTATGGAAATAATGCACCTCAAATTGTAAATGCTATAATAGAAATTCCATTCGGTTCAAAATCAAAATACGAATTGCATAAAGAGAGTGGTCTGTTGAAATTAGATCGGGTTCTCTATTCAGCAGTTCATTACCCGGCTAACTATGGATTTATTCCGCAGACATTCTGCGATGACGAAGATCCGCTTGACATACTTGTACTTTGCTCTGCAGAAGTAGATCCCCTGTGTATTATTGAATCGAAGGTAATTGGTTTAATGAGAATGGTTGATGATGACGAAGAGGACGATAAAATTATTTCTATCGCCAAGAACGACATCTCCTTGAATTATATTGACGACTTAAAACACCTCCCGCCGCACACTACAATCCAGCTAAAAAGATTTTTTGAAGATTATAAAAAACTTGAACACAAACATGTTATAGTAAATAAATTTTTTGGCAAGAAAGAGGCTTACAAAGTAATCAAGGATTCAATTGCGAGGTATAAAAAAGAATTTAGTCTTTAGTTCTTTTTGAATCTATCGTGATATTTCCAGAAAAGATACATCGGTAATCCGGCTCCAATAAGAATAAAGCCCATCATTGCATTACTTGTATCGGAAATAATTGTGTTGACTAAGAAGAAGAAAGCAAATATTACGAAGATAGCCGGTGTATAAGGATAGCCCCAGACCTTGTATGTTCTTTCTTCTTCCTTCATTTTTTTACGTAGTATAAACACACCGAATGCACCCAGCATATAAAAGAGCCACGAAGCAAATATCACATAATCTGTAATAGTATCGAAAGAACCGGACATAACAAGTACGCACGACCAAATCCCCTGAACAACTAATGAAACGTGAGGTGTATGATACTTTGGATGAACCTTACCCAGACTATGGAAAAACAATTTTGCTCTTGCCATTGCAAACGGAACACGTGCCGTTGCCAAAATACTTCCATTAAGTGCGCCAAATGTTGAGATTATTACTGCAATAGAAATTATCATTCCGCCGTTAGATCCAAATATCTTTTCTGCCGCACTTGCTGCAACAAGAGGTGACTTTGCCATTTCGTCTATAGGTAAAACATATAGATATGCAATGTTAATCAAAACATAAACAGCCATAACTATCAATGTTCCGTAAATAAGTCCGCGCGGAACATTTCTTTTTGCGTCCTTTACTTCCCCGGAAACAAAAGTAATATTGTTCCATGCATCGTAAGCCCAGAAAGCACCGGCAAATGCTAATCCTATTAAACTGAATAAATTTTTTGAAACTGATTCAGGAATAGTGAATCCTGTATAAACGTTAGAAAGACTTCCATTACCTAAAAGCAGAATTAAAAATGTAATTAAAAGGATTGTGACAATTTTTATATATGTAACAATTGTCTGAACAATTCCGCCGAAAAAAACTCCGAGATAATTTACAATAGTCAGAAATGCAGTACATAAAATTGCAACAGCTTTTGTCCCGAAATCGACAAACGGATAAATCTTTCCAACTAGAGGCATAAAGATCGAAAACTCTTGCCACGATTGTGGAAGCTGCGGGTATTTTATAAAGTATCCTAAATACTCTGCAAATACATATGCTATTGCTGCCTGACTTCCTGTTTGAATTACCGAAAGTATCGACCAACCATACATATAGGCAGTAAAATCGCCATACATTTTTCTGAAGTAAACATACTGTCCACCTGTTGAATCAATCATTCCTGAAATTTCTGCATTCACAAGAACGGCTATCATTGTTATAAGTCCGGCTGCAATCCAAACAAAAATTAATAATTCGGGTGAACCAAGTTGTTCGGCCATTATAGAGGGTTTTCTGAATATACCAGAACCAATCATAGAGCCGGCAACAATCATTATTGCAGCGGTGAGTGTTAATTTTCTTACGAGGTCGTCTTTAGGAGATTTATCTATCATCCGCATTCTTTAAAATTGTGGGTAAAATAAGCATCTTGATTGAAATCTCAAACAAATTTTTTTGCGTTTTTGAAGCATTTCCAAAAGATTTAACAATTTGTTAACATTGAATTCTAAGAATACTTCATAAAAAGATTATGATAATTTCTAAATTAGTCGGCAGTGATTTTGAAAAATTCCACACCGAAGAAATTGAAAACATATAAATACAATTCTATTGGAGCTTATGATTGGAAACCTATCTAATTCTGGTTATTATTTTATTTGTACTTGCCGCATCAGATCTTGTTGTTGGAGTTGCTAACGATGCAGTTAATTTTCTCAACTCGGCTCTTGGTTCTAAAGTAGCACCACGTCATATAATACTACTTGTTGCAAGTTTTGGTGTTGTTGTAGGAACATTATTTTCAAGCGGTATGATGGAAGTCGCCAGATCCGGATTTTTTAATCCTACTAAATTTACCCTTAATGAAGTAATGGTAATTTTCCTTGGCGTAATGTTTACGGATGTTATGCTTCTCGATTTGTTTAATACGTTCGGAATGCCAACATCAACTACAGTTTCACTTGTTTCATCATTACTCGGCGGATCTGTTGTGTTAGGTCTGGTTAAGCTGGGACAAGCCGGCAAAGGAATTGAACAGCTGGGAGATTATATTAACACTGCAAGAGCTCTTGGAATTTTTTCTGCCATTCTACTTTCCGTTGTTGTTTCTTTTATTGCCGGTGTTGTCGTTCAATATTTATCCAGATTGTTATTTACTTTTAACTTTGAGCGGACTTTAAAAAGATACGGCGCGATATGGGGCGCACTTGCACTTACATCAATTACTTACTTTATTTTTGTTAAAGGAGCTAAAGGAACAACTTTTCTTTCCGAAGAGAATATTAAGTGGATTTACAACCACACTATGACAGTTCTTAGTATTAATTTTCTTTTCTGGATCATAATACTTCAATTATTTTTATGGTTCACAAAATTAAATGTGCTTAGACCAATTGTTCTTGTTGGAACGTTCTCACTTGCACTTGCATTTGCAGCTAACGACTTAGTAAACTTTATTGGTGTTCCGCTTGCGGGATTAGCATCTTATCAAATTGCTTCGCAAAGTTCTAATCCGCTTGGAATGACAATGGATGGACTTCTGGAACCTGCTGTTGCAAATCATCTTATATTAATTATTTCTGGACTTGTAATGGTTGGAACATTATGGTTCAATAAGAAAGCCAGAACAGTTACTAAAACAGAAATTAATCTCGGACGTCAGTTTGAAGGATATGAAAAATTCGAGTCGTCGGTGCTTGCAAGAAATATAGTCAGGTTATCAATAGCACTTGGACAGGCAATAAAAAGTAAAATACCGGTTTCAATTTATGATAGAATTGAAAAACGGTTCGACACATCTAAAACTTCACTTTCAAAATTTGACAAACGCGATAAACCGGCATTCGATTTTATAAGAGCAATTGTTAACCTGATGGTTGCCAGCAGTTTAATTTCATTGGGCACAGCTTATAAACTTCCGCTATCTACTACTTATGTAACTTTTATGGTTGCTATGTCTTCATCATTTGCAGATAGAGCGTGGGGAAGAGAAAGCGCAGTTTACCGTGTAAGCGGCGTATTAACTGTTATTACCGGATGGTTTCTTACTGCGTTTCTTGCTTTTATGAGTACAAGCATTCTAAGTCTGCTAATGTATTTTGGTGGACTTCCGGTTACTATTGCAATTGTAGTGCTTGTATTCTTTTTAGTCATCCGATCTAATTTGCATCATACAAAGAGAGAGAAAAAAGCCGCTAAGATGGAAGCTTCTATTTTATCTGATGAAAAGACTGCTCTGCTTGATAACCTGGTTGATGATGTAAAGCAATACCTTTCTAACGCACACAATATTTATGATGATGTTTACGGAGGACTTGTAAACGAGAACCGGAAGAAACTTAAAAAAGCAGTTAAAGAATCGAAAGAACTTGATGAACACGGTTCAATTATTATGGGTAAACTTTTACAGGGTGCCGTATTAATTGACAATACATTTTCCAATGAAAATATGAATTTAGGCAGAACAGTTTCTTCTATACGCGATATATCTGCATCCTTAAAGGACATTTCTAAAATCTGTTTTGATCATGTTGATAATAATCATTCGGGATTAGCAAAAGATCAAAAAGAGGACTTCAAAGAATTAAAGAATTTAATTACTTCGGAGTTCGACCTGGTAGCAAGTAAATTCTCCAAGAAAGATTTGTCTAAACTTGAAGATCTTCA
>JAGVBL010000422.1 GCA_020059785.1 Ignavibacteriales bacterium
CAGTAGAGTACGTTTTCTGTTAATCTTAGAACCGGGTAAACATGTTCAAGTTTTTCTCTATCAACATCAACAAGTACATATGAGTAAACAGATTTCTTGGAATCTCTCTCTTTGCTCATACCGGGCATATCTTCGAACATAGTAATTCCGGCAGCGTTTATTATTTCTTTTATGCTTTCATCAAGAACAGGAATTCCTACCGGCAAATATTGAGACGATTTAATTCCATCCAGATTTTTAATTTCGTCTTCGAAAATCTTATGGCAATGCTCAGAGGAATCGCTCTGGATTAGAAGGAATATATCTATATCGCCTTTTGTTGCATCGCAGTAGAGAACTCCTTCCAAAAAGTAAAGTTTTTTATAAAGGTTAAAGAAATCAGCTTCCTCCTTAACTTTAATCATAACATAAGCAGAAGTAGTTTTCGGTTCTTTCTTAAAACCAGTTTCACTTTGTTTCTCTTTTGGCTTAACACTTAAAATCTGATTAATCTTATCAGTAATCTCTTCAGGAGTAAAGGGTTTTTCAATAAGACCATTGGCTTTAAGTTCTTCCAGATCATCGAAATCCAGATTATCGGCATAACCTGTTATGTATAGCATAGAAGTATCTGGATATTTTGATTTTATGATCTTGCCCAGTTTTATCCCGTTTATATCAGGCAGATTGATATCGACAAGGACAGTATCTAGATTAACGTCATTTTTCTTGTAGAGTTCTAGTTTAGAGAGAGCCGAAAAACCATTTTCACATGGTTCTACATCATACCCCAACTGTTTTAATCCGATAGATAATGAACGTCTTAAAGATGCTTCATCATCAATTAATAAAATCCTCTTTTGCATGGTTGAACTCCTTTTGTAAAATCATTCTTTGATTTTACCTTTGCAATTGTTATACCATAATAATTCTTGCTTTATCTAATGATTTTAACTGTCTTAATAGAATGGTTGTAAATCAATGTGTAAGATTTTTTTATAACATATAAGTAAGTAATTGTTTTTACATTACTTAACGACTGATAATTTTTTTTACAATTGTTAACTGAATAATAATGGGAGGTTGACTCTTTATTTGGCGGTACAAAATCATATAAAGAACAAAAAAATTTTTTTCAGTAAATAAATATTTAATAATTTGCGGAAGTTATTCTCCTGATAATCTGATTTTTCTTACCTGATTATTAGAAAAAGGAATGAAAGTAAATCTTACGGAGTTAAGAATGGCAAAAATATTAGTCAAAAAACAGTTATCTAAGGATGTATTCTTAATGAGATTATATGCCCCGTTAATTGCAGAAGAGAGGGCTGCCGGACAGTTTATAATATTACAAATAGATGATGATTATGGTGAACGAATTCCGCTTACAATTGCTGATGCCAGTATTGATGAGGGTTCAATTACTATTATTTTCCAAGTTGTGGGCAAAAGTACTTTGCAATTATCACAAATGAACACAGGCGATGATATTCCAACAGTAGTTGGACCATTAGGTAAACCGACTCATATCGAAAAGTTCGGTACGGTAGTATGCGTTGGTGGCGGAATTGGTGTAGCACCTTTACATCCTATTGCACAGGCACTTAAACACGCCGGTAATAATGTAATTACTATTATTGGTGCTCGTAATAAAGATTTAATTATTCTTGAAGATGAAATGAAAACTATTGCTGACGAGTTTATTTTATGTACAGACGACGGTTCCTACGGAAGAAAAGCACTGGTTACAGAACCGCTTAAAGAGATTTGCGAAAGGACTCCCAAACCAAACATGGTAATTGCAATCGGCCCTCCAATAATGATGAAATTCTGTTCCGAGACAACAAGACCTTACGGCGTGTTTACACAAGTTTCATTAAATACAATTATGGTAGATGGAACAGGAATGTGCGGCGGCTGCAGAGTTAATGTTGGTAAGGAAGTAAAATTTGTTTGTGTTGATGGACCCGAATTCGATGGTCATTTAGTTGACTTTGACAACATGATGGCACGATTAAATTCTTACAAAAAAATTGAGCAGGAAGCTCATTCATGTTTTCTTGAACAAGAAATTAAACAACGCGAGGGACTTTTATGAATCATCACACGCCCGAACAGTTAGCAGATGAAGCGAAAAAAATAATTGTAGAGTATTTAGATAAAATAGATGATATGAAACCTAAGGAGAGAACTAAAATCCCTCCTCAGGAAATGCCTGCTCAGGATCCAATTGTAAGGAGCTCAAACTTAGATGAAGTTGCTCTCGGTTATACTATTGAACAAGCAAGAATTGAAGCAATGCGGTGCCTTCAGTGCGTAAAAAAAACTTGCGTTGAAGATTGTCCCGTTAGAATTGATATACCCCGCTTTATAAATCATATTGCGCATGCAGAATTTGAAAGTGCTGCCGCAGTAATAAAAGAAGCAAGTTTGCTACCGGCAATTTGCGGCAGAGTATGCCCTCAAGAAACTCAATGCCAGTCAAATTGCGCTGTTGGTAAAGCTTTGAAAGATGTTGATAAATCCGTTGCAATAGGAAGACTTGAAAGATTTATTGCAGACTGGGAACGCGCTACAGGAAAAATTGCAACTCCAGAAGTAAAACCCGAAACCGGTAAGAAGGTCGCAATTGTTGGAAGTGGTCCGGCTGGATTGGTTGTTGCAGCAGACTGCAGACGCGAAGGTCATCACGTTACAATTTTTGAAGCATTCCATAAACTTGGCGGTGTATTACGTTATGGTATTCCTGAATTCCGTCTGCCAAATGATATTATTGATAAAGAAATAGATGTTCTGAAAGCAATGGGTGTTGAGTTTAAAACCAATTTTGTTGTAGGACGCACAAGAAAGTTAACCGATTTAATAGAGAAAGACGGGTATAATGCAATTTTTGTAGGTACCGGTGCGGGACTTCCAATGTTTATGGGAATTGAAGGCGAAAGTCTTGTTGGTGTTTTTTCTGCAAATGAATATTTAACCCGAGCAAATTTAATGCGTGCTTTTGATAAAGGTCATGCTGATACGCCGATTTATAATTCTGTAAATGTTGCCGTGTTGGGTGGAGGAAATGTTGCTATGGATGCCGCAAGAATGGCAAAAAGGCTCGGTGCAAAAAATGTTTATGTAGTGTATAGAAGAACTGAAGTAGAAATGCCGGCACGTAAAGAGGAAGTTGCTCACGCTAAAGAAGAGGGAATTGAATTTTATTTCCTACAGAATGCAAAGAGAATTATTGGAGATGAAAATGGGCGTGTAAAAGCAATGGAATGTTTAAGATACGAATTAGGTGAACCGGATCAATCCGGAAGAAGAAGACCTGTTGTAATTCCTAATAGTGAGTTTATATTAAATGTTGATACGGTGATTGTTGCAATCGGAAACGGAAGTAATCCGCTTATAAGCCAGACTACCCCTCAAATGAATGTTAATAAATGGGGGAATATTATTGTAGATGAGACACAAAAAACTTCGATTGATAGAATTTATGCCGGCGGCGATATTGTACTTGGAGCTGCTACTGTAATTCTTGCAATGGGAGAAGGAAGACGAGCAGCCGCTGCAATAAATAAAATGTTAGCTGAAGAGATTGAAAAAGAGCCAAATAGTTCTAATTGATTTCAATGAGAGACGTTTACCAAAAACGTCTCTTTTTTAATAAATTTATCTGGTTAATCCGGATTTAAACTTGCAATCAAATTATTGTAGAGATAACCGGAATTACTGGATAATCTAAATATCTTCTGATAGTAAGAATAACTCATGTCTAAAAAGTGTTTATAGCTATCCTCTATTTCCTTAAATCTATCCTGTTTATAAATTTTCTGCAGAATATAAATAGTAAAAAACCATGAAATCATCTCCTCAAAATTCTCTTTACTATAATAAGTCTTGCCATCATACTCATTAATTCCAATAAATTGTTTTACAGAGTCATCTTCCAATAATTTCTTTAATTGCGGGGATTGGAAATAGTCTTTTTCAACAGGGAGATAATCTGTTACCTGTTTAATCTCTTCCACATTTTCAAAAACAAATTCAATTTTATCCTCAAAGCGGATTAAAATATTAAGCAGCAAAATTTCTTTATATAATTCTCCTTCCCCTCTTCCGGATTTTTTCAACATTTTTTTTACTGGTGAATCTAGTAAAAGAAGATCAATATAATTCGATTTATTTATTTCTCCTTCAACTTCAAAGAAATTTTTCAATTGAGAAATTAGAATCCATAATAATGCTAAAATAGAATTTTCATTATAGACCGAACTACTGCTTGTCATTACTGCTTTATGGATTTCTATGTTTGAGTTAATTGAAAGTGGATATAATTCATATAGTAATAGATTTAGCTTCCTGACAGTTATAATTCTATTATCAAATTCTTTAATTAGTTTTTTAACTTCATTCTGCAGAGAAAAATGTTTTACAATATTATTTAACAGAATCTTAATTCTGCCCGATAAGGGATTCAACTTTTCTGTTTCAAGTTTATTATCATCAACTGATTTATCTGGATGAATAAACTCGTCGAATTTATTGCCATCAAAAATTTCTTCAAATGAATTGTGAATCGGTTCAAGTTTCATTTCCTTTAACGCTATTTCAATAGAAGGAACACCAATGCCCTTTAGTTTACGAGCTAACTTTTCATGCACACCATCTCCATCATAAACCTCTCGAAAATCTAAATAGACCAAATATTTGAATGCGCCCAGTTCAACCTGAAACCCCTGGAATGCCAGCTCATGTCCCGATTTTAAATACTCAAGTTTGGAGACATGTTCTTTATAAACATAATAATGCTGAAGAGTAGGATTAACACCAAGTGCTTCTCCAAGAGTGCGTGTTTGATTTACTTTTTCACCGTTAATAAAAGAAATAAGTTTTGGTGATGAATGGAAAATTGTTCCCTTTGTATTTTCATACCTGTTATTAAAAAAGACTAACGCTTTCTCTCCTCTTTCACTATTGGTAAAAGCAAACACGTTTTCATTCAGATTGCCGTGGTTATCCCAGAAATCGAAGAGCCAGAAATTTGTAACCTGACTGAAAAGGTAACGCTTCTTCATCAGCGGAAAAATTTCTCTCCTGTGCCTATCGATAAGCCATTGATTCGGCGCTTCGTTATAATATGCCCGCTGATATTCCATTCCGTACTTTTCAGTGTAACCTTCAATTTGTCCATGAGCAAACATCGGTAACCCGGGAAGTGTAACCATTAAAGTGCATACACCGAAATATTTATCGTCGGTACCGAATTGTTTAATTGCAGTTTCTTCATCCGGATTACTCATAAAATTAACATAACGTTTCAAAATTTCCGGTTCGAACTCCAAGGTATTAGAAATTAGATCGCGGTACTTTGCATTTTCCTCCTTCATCATCATATGCATGAATGCGGAATTATAAACACGGTGCATTCCAAGAGTGCGGACGAAATATCCTTCCATCAGCCAGAAAGCTTCTGCAAGTAAAAGGGTTTCGGGCATTTCGGAATTGATCCTATCTACAACTTCACGCCAAAATTCTATTGGAAATTGTCTGTCGAATTCCTCCTGAGAAATAGAGTAATCCGATCTTGACGGAATATCACCACCTCTTCCGGGTGCTGGATACCATAACCTCGAAAAATGTTTTTTGGCAAGAGTCATCGCTGCATCAAAGCGGATAATTGAAAATTTTTTAGCAACCTCAAAGATTTTTTGAATTACCGCTTCACGAACTTCGTGGCGAATCATGTTAAGTTGTGCTGTGTCGTTCCATGGCATATTGGTTCCGTCATTGCCATGATAAATATATCTTACATCGCCTGTTCTGTTATCAACTCTTTGAAACACAACTGCGGCATCACTCCGGCTCCAGTAACCGTCTTCAATCCTGATTGATACTGTAGGATCATCGGATAAATCCGGACCACTGAAACGGTAATTAGGAAATGGAGGATAACCGGATTGAATAAAATAATCCGGACGTTCAATAATCCATTTCGAAAAAATTCCGGTATGATTAGGAACCATATCGCTTGCAAGCCGGAACCCTTTTCTACGAGCACGTTCATTCAAATTATTGTATGCGTATTCACCGCCAAGGTCATTGGCTATTTGATAATCATATAATGAATATGCAGAAGCAACCGCATCGATATTACCAAGTATATGTTTAATTTTTCTTGAAGCATTACTCCGCTCCCATATCCCTATAAGCCATAAACCGTTAAATCCCCATTCCGAAAGCTGTTCAAGTTCTTCATCGGGGATCTGATCCAGAGTTTTAATGTGCCGGTTATACTTTTTGGAAAGCTGGTTTAACCACACATAACTATTTTTTGCAATCATTACAACGCGAGGCATCCAATCTGTATCGGATGTAAATCTTTCGGTCTCTTCATAATCTTTCCACGTATCGAGTGCGTAACGGTAACCCGATTTACCAAGGGTTAGAAAACCAGCCTCGTTTACTCCTTCTTTATACTGAGGTGCGAATACCGGAGCTCCACCGCCTCCACCAAATCCAAGGATTATGTCTTCCTTAATAAGGTCTTTACCGCTTAGGATTCGATGCAGGAATTTTTCATCCAGCAGTACTCCCCACTTTTCTCGTATAAAATCGAGCTGTGCTTCAATGTTATCTGGATTGGTTAGTATTGGAGTTTTAAGGAATGTAAAAAGATCCTGATTATCAGGTCCAAATTTCTTCTCATTCACAAAAAATTTTTCGAGCTCGCTTAATGATCTCTTGTAAATTTCTTTTTCATTCAAATAATTCTGATCGAATAATTCGATGATGTTTTTATTCGCCGGATTAATATTTGCAAAAGATAACAGGATTAATTCTTCCAGAGTTATTTCTAAATTAGAACGGTCTGCAGTAAATGAATTAAGATAGTCGAACACACTCGATTGACCCTTATAAACTTCGTTTGGCGGGAATATTTCAACAAAATCGAATAATAATTTTCTTACAGATTCTTCACCTAAAGAAGTACTAAGAGTTTCTAATGCTTTTTTAATAACACCGGGATTAACCTGAATTTCATAAACTCTGAAAAGGAAATGATAAATTTCATCGAGCAGACCGGCAGCATTCACTTCACCAACCTTTACCTGTTCGGTTGCATTTCTCCTATCATTTATTTTCTTAACAAAATTTCTTGCTGCAGCATTGTTAACAAAAACAACATTACCTGCAATTGAAAAGAAAACTTCATCAATTTCATACTTCTTACGGATTTCCTTCGAAATATGAAATTCGAATCTTGGGAATTTGTTGGTCTGTTCCATTTTTTTATCGATAAAAATTTTTACTGGAAGATTGATTATTCCGATAATTACTGATGTGAATATAAGTAATAATGCTCACTCAATAAACTTCCAAACTGAATCATTATTAATGATCATTAAATCTTGCCGCTGCGAAAACTTAATTAAATAATAGGTTCTCATTCAAATTGTTATTAGTTACCTATTCTCGTATATTTTTAGCCCAAATTTTACATAAACTTATGTCAGTAACACCATTAATGGCGCAATATGCACGGATTAAAGAGAATTATCCTGATGCAATTCTTCTATTCCGTATGGGCGATTTCTTCGAAACATTTGAAGAAGATGCAAAGATAGCATCGAAAGTACTTGGAATAACACTAACCAAGCGTGCCAACGGTGCAGCAGAGGACGTTCCGCTCGCCGGATTTCCGCATCATGCTATTGATAGTTACCTTCCAAAGTTAGTCCGTGCCGGTTATCGTGTTGCCGTGTGTGAACAGCTTGAGGATCCTAAATTTGCTAAAGGTATTGTTAAACGTGACGTAATTGAAGTTGTTACACCGGGCGTTTCATTTAATGATAAGTTGCTTGATCATAAAAAGAACAATTACCTGCTCTCAATTTATTTGGAGGATGAAATTGCGGGACTTGCATTCAGCGATATCTCAACAGGTGAATTCCAGACTTTCCAGATTTCAAGAAATGAATTGAATCAGCAGATCGGCTCAATAAATCCTTCAGAAGTTTTGATTCCGAAAAGATTCAAGAATGAACTCGAACCAATCATTTTGAAATTTTCACATAACGCAAGAATAACAAAAATTGACGATTGGATTTATAATTACGACTATGCTTCAGAACTTTTGATGAATCACTTCAACACTAAGACACTAAAGGGATTCGGTATTGAAGGATTGGACTCTGCAATCTGTTCTGCCGGTGCAGTGCTTAATTATCTTAGGGAGACACAAAAAGCAAATCTTCCTCATATAAATAAAATTTCCCGTTACAATCCTTCCGATTACATGCTGCTGGATTTTTCTACAAAGAAAAATCTCGAAATTACTTTTTCTATGAATGAAGGTGACCGCGAAGGAACGCTCATTTCAATTCTCGATAAAACAGAAACTGCAATGGGCGGAAGAATGCTTAAGAAATGGATCCCCGCACCTTTGATTAAGCTAGAACCAATCCTAAAACGACAGGAATGCGTTGAAGAATTCTATACAAACAAAGCACTCAGAAAAAATTTACAATCTAAATTAAGCGAAATAGGCGACCTCGAAAGATTAACTTCTAAAATATGTACGGGAAGAGCAAATCCGCGCGAAATGATAAATGTAAAAACATCTTTGAAGAAAATTCCACTGATTAAACAACTTCTCGATCAAACTAAAGTAGAAACTCTTCAATTAATCAATCAAAAACTCCACTCATTGGAATGGCTTGTAGAAAAAATTGAACTTGCAATTTCTGATGATCCCCCTTTAGCAGTTTCGGATGGTGGTGTTATTAGATCTGGCTACAATCCTGAGTTAGATGAATTGAGAAGTCTATCTACAAATGCTAAAGACTGGATTACAAATTTACAGAAAACGGAACGCGAACGGACAAAAATTTCTTCTCTTAAAGTTAGCTATAACAAAGTTTTTGGATACTACATCGAAATCAGCCACGCTAATAAAGATAAAGTACCTGACGATTATATAAGAAAGCAAACTCTTGTTAATAGCGAGAGATATATTACACCCGAATTAAAAGAGTATGAAGATAAAATTCTTAATGCAGAAGAAAAAATAGCCAAACTTGAATTTGAATTATACGACCAGGTAAGGAACAATGCATCAACTGCATCTAAAGAGATACAGGAGAATGCTCAGCTTGTTGCAATGCTCGATTGCTATCTTTCTCTTGCAGAAGCGGCAGATGAGAATAAATATATTAAACCTGTGCTCAATGATTCAGATCGAATCGAAATTATTGAAGGACGTCATCCGGTTGTAGAACGGATTCTTCCGCCCGGCGAA
>JAGVBL010000186.1 GCA_020059785.1 Ignavibacteriales bacterium
AAAAATTTTAGAATAAAATCGCATTTTTACCTCAGGAAGTTGAAATCTACTTATAAACAAGATTTATGTATAAAAATTATTTCTACTTCCATTTAGTTTTTATCATTATTCTCTTCGTCTTCTTCTCCTTTAAGACCTTTCTTAAATTGTTTAACACCCTGTCCCAGTCCTTTCATAAGTTCCGGAATTTTTTTACCGCCGAATAGAAGGATTAAAACAAGAACAATCAAAATTATTTCTGTTGCGCCGAAGTTTCCCACTTTATTATTCCTTTCTTTTGATTGACTCAAATATAATAATTTCTGGAATACCGAATTACACCAATAAAATTAATTACCGATATAATGAGCCGGTAATGCATAAGGAGAAAATCGCTTAAGGATTTGATACTGAGTTATCATAGCCGATTCATTACCTTCTTCGTTGTAAATCTTCATCAGGTAGAATCTTGAAATCATATTTAGTGAATCGAGTTTGATGGAATTTTCAAATGATGATTTAGCATTATTCAAATCGCCGGTATGATAAAAAGAAGAACCTCTTACTGCTTCAATATCGGATTGCCGCAACGGACAATTTAATTCTGCTTCATCACATTTATCAAGAATTTTCTTAATCAGATCCGGCTTCTTGTTGTAATTCATATTGAGAAATAAATTATTTGCTTCTATAAAAGGTTTAAGAAATTTCACATCACACTGAGAGTTCTCAATAATTAAAGGTTGATTTCGTTTTGTATAAATAGGTAATAACTGTTTCAATTCTTCGGAATAGATGAGTTGACAGTAATAATTTTTATAGAACAGGTATTGAACAAAAATAGCGCACTCAGCAAATGCAGTAGGTTTTGCACCGGCCGGGAATATTATGTAATCGGGATCTCTTTGCAAAACATAATCTGCATTATACCTTCTCGCTTTCCATAGAACCGGTAATTCTTCATCAATACCGGGCACTTCCACTGGATTATGTGCAATGTATTTATCAGTTAAACCGACAATGTCTATTACCTTAACACCGGAATAATAAGAGAATGCCCCTATAGTAGAAAGAGCTACGGTTTTTATTTCTCCGGATTTGTCCTCACTTCCAATTCTGTTTATCCAATCGGCATATACTTTCATTTTTGTTACAAGACCCACTTCATAACTGCGTTTTAGTTTCATTTCAGGATAATTATTGAAATAACTTAATATTACTGCACATGTGTAAATTATTGCTACCGATGCAATTACTAAATACTTTTTTGTTGAAGAGATTTTTAAAAATGTTAGGTGATAAATTGTTATTGTTGAATAAATAATTACCAGCGGAAGTATGGGTAAGAAAAACCGGTCAATAGGAAGAACATCTCCACCTATTAAAATGATAAACATTAGATAGATAATTACAAAGTAATAAAAGAAATAAGTCTCTTTACGAAGAGTTTTATTCCAAAAGTTTATTATCGGAATGATAAATAGTAAGCCTGAAAGAAAATTGCTTTTAATTCCGCTTAAAACATACTCTACTCCCCTATTAAGATGCTCAAGGTTAAATCCTGTTTTGGCATAAAATGTATTTGGTAAGAAATAGCCGTAGTAGATAAATCTGAAAGCAATGTATAATAAAACTGGAACCAGGTAGAATATAATTTCTTTTCTCAGAATAATTGAATCCGGATTGTGTAGTTCATCTTTCACCTTAAAAACTGTTAAATAATTTGTAAGGAAACTGTGTGATACAATAAGAAAAAAAATCAATACTCCTTCCGGCCGCAATAGTGAATTAAAAACGGAAGAGACGACAAATACAATATCTGGTTGATTGCCTTTGAATAGATAGCGGTAAACTGACAGACACGTTAAAAACGTAAAGAGTGCTGATTCCATTCCGCTAATTCCCCAGTATAAAAACGGTGAGGAATAAGAAATAATTAACGGAGGGATAAGTGAAATAAAATATGAAATGGATTTCTCAGGACCCTGTTCCAATAAAAATTTTGTTGTATAAAACTTTTTAGTGAAGAAATAAGAGAGTAATAAAATTGCGATTGCAGATAACTGCGAGAATAGTTGTGTTATAAAAGGCATATCAACTTTAAAAGAAAATAGTTTACCTGTTAATCCCGCAAACGAAAGTAGAATAACCCAAAGAAAGTTTGTATATCCTTCAACTTTTTCCCCGTTGTTAAAAACAAGTCCATTACCATTTATAAAATTATCTACATATCTCAGAGTTATGTAAGCGTCGTCCTGAATAAAATTTATATTATTCATCCGGATTAGTGTAAACACACTTATTGCTGCAAGGATAATTAAAGAAAATATTTTTAGTGTTTTGCTAATCATCTGTTATGAATTTCATTTGAAGTAATGTAAATTTTGCCACTCGATAATCCAATATATTTATTTTTTTGAAATCATATTCACAACATATTAAAGAAACTTTCAAACTCGCACTCCCTATTTCACTCGGTCAGCTCGGGCATATAATGATGGGTGTAGTTGATAGTCTTATGGTTGGTAAAGTCGGTACTGCATCCCTTGCGGCGGCATCACTTGTAAACGGGCTTTTCTTTTTGATCCTTGTACTCGGTTTCGGGATGACATTTGCACTTTCTCCACTAATTGCTATTTCTAAAGGGGAAAAGAATTTCGTTCAATGCGGAGTTATACTTAACCATGGTTTGTTCGTTAATTCATTATTTGCTGTGATACTGATGGTGCTGGTATATCTTACAGGTTTTATGATTCCATTATTGAATCAACCGGCAGACGTTACAAAACTTGCAACTTCGTATATGCAGATTCTTTCTACATCAATTATTCCTTTTATAATATTTGCATGTTATAGGCAATTTCTTGAAGGGCTATCAATTCCTAATCCGCCAATGGTAATTGCTCTTGTTGCAAATTTTATAAATGCTTTTTTGAACTGGACTTTTATTTACGGTAACCTTGGGTTTTCTGCAATGGGTTTAAATGGTGCCGGATATGCAACTTCTATTACTCGCTGGATGATGATGACTGCACTTTTTATTTACGTAGTTAAGAGCAACAAACTTATTGAGTATTATCCGGCACTCAGCTTTAAGAATCTTAGTAATAAATTAATCAGTAAAATTATAAGAATCGGTTTACCGAGTGGTTTGCAATATTTTTTAGAAGTTGCAGCATTCTCATTCGCAACAGTAATGGTTGGCTGGCTTGGCAAAGTACCGCTTGCTGCTAACCAGATTGCACTTAATTTAGCTTCAATTTCTTATATGGTAATACTCGGTATTTCATTTGCAGGTGCCGTTAGAGTAGGAGAAGAATACGGAGCCAGGAATATTCAAGGAATAAGACGTGCCGGATTTTCTGCTATTGGGCTGGCGGTTATTATTATGTTTACATCCGGATTGATTTTTATTCTATTCAGAAATTACATACCGCTGTTTTACATAAACGAAATAGAAGTTGTAGAAACTGCTGCAAGACTTTTAATTGTTGCAGCAATGTTTCAGATTTCGGATGGATTGCAAGCTACTGGAATTGGAGTGCTGCGCGGATTAACCGATGTTAGAATTCCTCTTCTGGTTAGCTTCGCTTCATACTGGTTGTTAGGAATTCCAACCGGCTACCTATTAGGTATTGTTATGAATTATGGAGCCGTTGGTGTATGGATTGGATCTTTTGTGGGTCTAACAGGACTTGGCTTCTTTTTACTATTCAGGTTTAATTTCAAAACAAAACTTCAGAATAGAATTACTTATTAATTACTAAAGAGATATTTTAACAACGTCATTAAAATAGAAAATATATCAGATGGGACGATTAGCGCCAATATTTATTATAATAGCAGCAAGCTTGTGGGGAATTGATGGAATTGTATTAAGACCTTCGTTATATAATCTTCCCGTACCGTTAGTGGTCTTAATTGAAAGTTCTATTGTCGCAATCCTACTTTCACCTCTTTTCTATAAACAATTTCCTAAAATAAAATCTCTCGGGAAGCGGGATCTATTGTCATTCTTTTTAGTAGCATTATTCGGCGGGGCTATCGGAACTATGTCTATTACAAAAGCTCTGTTCTATGTTAACTTTGTTAATCTTTCTGTAGTTATATTGATTCAGAAACTACAACCGGTCTTTGCACTAATTTTAGCTTCGGTAATACTTAAAGAAAAGTTACCCAAAGAATTTTTTATATGGGCTGGATTAGCAATAGTTGGGGCTTATTTAATGACATTCGGTTTAGCAATACCAAATTTAAGTACGGGTGAAAAAACTGTGTTTGCCGCCGGTTTATCTTTAGTTGCTGCATTTAGTTTCGGTTCATCAACTGTTTTTAGTAAAAGAGCTTTAAGAAATGTTGGTTTTGAATTAGGAACTTACTTAAGATTTTTGTTTTCATCGCTAATTATGCTAATAACAACTTTAGTATTTAGCAGCATTTCGGAAATTTCATCTATCTCGGGTACACAGTGGCTGATTTTTCTTTTAATTGCTTTTACAACCGGAGGAGCTGCAATCTTCCTGTATTATTATGGACTGAAAAAAGTTACTGCATCGGTTGCCACAATTTGTGAACTTGCTTTTCCACTTACCGCTGTTATACTTGAATATTTTTTGCACGGGAATTTATTGGAGTTTTTTCAATGGATTGGTGTTGTGATCTTGATTTTAAGTATTATAAAAGTTTCTTCTATTAATAATAAATAACAAATTCTTTTAGGGGGATTAAATGAAAAAATTCTTTCTAATTCTGTTTGTTTTATCATGCTCAATTTCTTTTGGACAGATAATTTCAGGTTACGGTGTTAAAGTCGGTTTAACCTCTTCGCAGTTCAAGTGGGATTATTCAATTAAAAGCGGTTTGAATGGTTTCGATATTGAATCGGATAGAAAACCGGGTATTAACATTGGTCTCTTTGCAGAAATTTTAGACTCTCCTTTTTTTTCCTTGAATACCGAGTTGAATTATATCAGCAAAGGATTCCAGAATGAATTATTTGCAACAACAAGTGAAAGCCCCGATATAGGGAATAAGGTTTTATGGAAAGTTAATTTTAATTATATTGACGTATCTGTCCTTGCTAAACCAAAAATTAATTTAGATATACTTACACCGTACATTTTAATTGGTCCGCGTGTAGATATTGAATTAAGTAAGTCAGCACAATTTGATAACCCTGACAACTATAAAGAATACTCAAGCCAAAGATTGGGATTCAAATTTGGGATTGGAACTGAAGTAACACTATTTGGTATGAATTTTCTTTCAGAATTAGTCTGGGATTTTGATTTTAGAGAAATATATAAAAATGAAAATGTAAAAGTAATTACAAACTCGTATGATATTAGAATAGGGATAAAACTATAACAAAGAGTAAGGATGGTAATTAGGATTAGTTAGGTAATGGTGAAAACAATTCGATTATAATTTCCCAATTACCGGATTCATTTTTCCACATCCTGATGTAGTTAAATTGTTCTGATTTTCCATTTTCAGTAATTTCTAAAGTACCATATACGTATCCGAAATCTTTTATCCGGGAAATGTTGCCATCGATAATTGTAAAAGAATACTGTCTGTTAATATTAGAAACATATTCCAATATTTTAGTCTTACCAATTATCGGTTGCTCTCCTTCTCTTAAGAGTCTTGATTCTTCATTCACATACTTTGAATAAACTTCAATAGAACCATTTCTATTCAGTTCATCGTTAAACTGTTGATCAATACTTAATATCATATCTTTATTATCAACATTATCTTCATAGAATTC
>JAGVBL010000257.1 GCA_020059785.1 Ignavibacteriales bacterium
CACAAGTTTATGGGTTCTTTTTTTCTAAAGGACTCAATAGTAATAATTAAGGTTAATTCCGGTGTTGAAGTTTTTCTGGATAATTGTGAAGAAGTAACAGAGATGGAATTAAAGAATGATCAGCAGAAGGGGACAACAATTATGGATCATGGTTCATTAAGATGGAACTTAATAAAACGGGGAGACCGTTACGGAATAAGATTGCGCGATCTTGATGCAGAACTTGTTAAAAATTTTCCCGGTATTGATACTTATCCTGTTAATGAAGACTGGAGATTGGAAGCAGAATTTGAACCATATAATCCACCTAAAGAAATTGAAATTCCCACAGTAATCGGGACGATTGAAAAAGAGAAATCGCCGGGATCATTAGTGTTTAAGAAGGATGGAAATCAATACCGGCTTGATGTAACAGAAGCCGGCAACTCTTACTTTGTTATTTTTGCGGACATGACAAATGGTAAAGAAACTTACGGAGCCGGGAGATTTCTATCGGTTAACAAAGCAGACTCAACCGGAAAAATCTATATTGATTTTAACAAATCATATAATCCACCTTGTGCTTTCACAAAATTTGCAACCTGTCCATTACCTCCGCAGCAGAATATTCTTAAGCTTGAGGTTACCGCCGGGGAAAAAAATTATGGTAAAGGACATTAAGGCAATGGATAATTTATAATTTACAATGGGGAATTGATGCTTAAAGGATTGGAAAGTTTGCAATTCTTTTTCTTGAACATAATTAAAAGGCTACAATGGAAATAATAAATTATTTGATCGACTTATTTCTTAATCTGGATGATCATCTTCACGAATTAATTTTACAATACGGTGCTTATACATACGGAATATTATTCTCTGTAATTTTTGCAGAGACAGGATTTGTTTTCACTCCGTTTTTACCCGGCGATTCATTATTATTTGCTGCCGGAACATTTGCAGCTAAAGGTTCCTTTAATCCTCACATCCTCTTTTTACTACTTACCGCCGCAGCAATAATTGGCGATACTGTAAACTACTGGATTGGTCATTACATCGGATTAAAAATATTCGACCGGTTTCCCAAATTATTGAAACGGGAATATCTGGATAGAACTCATCAGTTTTACGAGAAGCATGGTGGTAAAACTATTATCCTGGCACGATTTGTCCCGATAGTTAGAACATTTGCACCATTTGTTGCCGGTGTTGGCAGCATGACCTATCCAAAGTTTATTTCATACAATGTTATTGGTGGAATTGTATGGGTCGGATTATTTGTTTATGGTGGTTATTTCTTTGGCAATTTAGATTTTGTAAAAAATAATTTTTCGATTGTCATTTTAAGTATAATCCTAATCTCGATGCTTCCGGGATTAGCAGAATACATACGTAACAAACGAAACCCCAGAAATAGTGTAGCAGAAAAATAGCATCTATTCCACCAAATAAATTTCTGCACTAACCGGATTAACGGTAATTATAAAATCATTCAATATAATTCTATTGCCGGATAGAATATTTTTAAGGGAAGTTTTACCATTAAACTGATGCTTAATTAGATTCAGGTCCACCTTATTTTCCGTATCGTTACCGTTACATACAATTAGAAATTTTTTACCTCCGCCTTCTCTAAAAAAGTAATACGCATTATTAACAGGAGGATAATGAATCATTTTCCCAGATGTAAACGCTTCGTTACTTTTTCTAATTTCAATCAGGTTCTTAAGAAAATTAAAGATATCATTTTCATAAACTGTTCTGCCGGAATGTTCAAATGCATTCCGGTTATCATCCTTAAATCCTCCGGGGAACGGTGCACGTAAAATACCATGACCTCTTCCACCGATCATTCCGATTTCGGAACCGTAGAAAATAGAAGGGATTCCGCGTGTAGTCATCATTAATGTGTATGCGAGTTTTGCTCTTTCAATATTACCCTCGGCAAAGAACATAATCCTTTCCATATCATGGTTGTCAACAAATGTAACGAGCTGATTTGGATCTGTGAAGAGAAAATCTTTGGCTATAACATTAAATATTCTATACATACTTCCTTTGCCGGAAACAAAATCGATGAGAGCATCTCTCAAACCGAAATCAGTTAGAGCGGGAAGATTAGTATTGAAGTTTTTCTTAAGGAAAGTGTTTTTCTGATATGCCGCTAAAAAATCGCTTTCGCCCGTCCATACTTCGCCAACAATATTAAGTGAAGGGAATTCATCTAGTATTGTTTTAGCCCAGCGCGAAATAAATTTTTGATTGTTGTAAGGCTGCGTATCTTCTCTTATTCCATCAAGTCCGGAAAACTCTATCCACCAGATAGTATTTTGAATTATGTAGTTCTGAACGAACGGATTTTCCTGATTAAAATCGACCATATCTTTAACAAACCAGCCGCGCTCAACATGCTTAATAGTAGAGCTGTCCGCATATAAATCCGTGAAAATCATTTTATTGTGATTAGCCGGAAGATGATCTTCAACTGTTCCGTTAATCCAGTTTTTCATCGGAAGGTTTTTCATCCATGGATGGTGGTCGCTGAAATGATTGGCAACATGATCGAGTATAATTTTTATTCCGCGCTTATGTGCTTCTTCAACATATTTTTTATAAAGCTGGTTAGAACCGAAACGAGGATCGATATTATAAAAATCAGTTGCCGAGTAACCGTGATAGGAACGGAAAGTATTATTTTCTACAAGGGGAGTTGCCCATACTGCAGTAATTCCAAGGTCTTTAAGGTAATCGAGTTTATCGATCATCCCCTTAAGATCTCCGCCGAATCTCCATTCATTCGGAATCCGCTGCATGGAATCGTAATAACCGGGTATTGAATCGTTTGACACATCACCATTGGCAAAACGGTCGGGCATTAACAGGTAAATAACGTCCTTGTTCGAAAAACCCTGATGCCGTCTTTCTTTCTCTCGTTGAAGAA
>JAGVBL010000256.1 GCA_020059785.1 Ignavibacteriales bacterium
GCCGAAAATTTCTTTCTGATATTTATCGTAATAAACTTTTTCACCGTTTAATTTAGTGTAGGATCCAAAATATCCCCACGAATTATTTGAAAAGTCCGGTTTATAGTTATAAGAGATACCGGGCATAAGCGTATGACGGAATGCTTCAATACCTAAAATATTCGGCTGCATAATTCCATAAAGTTTTGTTGAAGTAGAAACACTCAAGTTGAAGGTTCTTACAGAATACAACCCGCGCTCATCTGTAGTAATTAGTGAATCCCTCCTTGTTACTTTACCTGTAGAAGGATTAGTATAATCATAAGGTTGATTTTCAATTTTGATTCGCTTGTTATACCATTTCTCTTCGTAGTTAATACTCGGGGAAATATTAAAATACCCAAACTTTGGTGAAGCACTTGTTCCAAGTGTATGTTGAATACCGCCTCTTATTGCAAGATTACCACCCGTTTTTCTTCTTTCATTTCTGAATTGACCGGAATAAGTAAGCGCAATCATCTCATACCATTTTTGATCGGTTATCGATTCTGCGCTTTCGCTCTTAAATGGATAAGTGATGTTCTTGGAGAAATAAATATTCGGTAATGCTTCATAGATATTTCCGTTATTCAGGTTTTGAGTCCGGCTGTAATTGATTGATATGCTGTTACCGGATTCGTCCCACCGCTTACTGTAAGTTGCGTTTGAAATAATGTCCTGAGTCAATATATCATTATAATTTATCGAGTTGTTACGGAAGAAGTTTGATGATTGGAATTGCAGATTAACGTCAAATCTGGAAGTCGGATCGATCTGCTGATTATGGAACATAGAAAAATTCCAATCGGTTTGTTCCTGTCTGCCCGGGTCACCTTCTTCGCCAATAATAATTCTTGAATAACCTGCATTGAAATTGCCGGAAAAGTCGTAACGCTTTGCATACCGTAATCTGCTTCGTAAACCGTAACCTCCTTTTGTAAAATAATCTCCTGTAAGTGCAAGGTCGAAGTAGTCGCTAAGAGCAAAGAAATAACCGAAGTTCCTAAAATATTGTCCGCGCCGGTATTCCTGTCCGTATGTTGGAATAATAATTCCGGATCTTCGTCCGGATTCATTTGGGATTACAGCAAATGGAAGAGGAATAGGAAACGGGACACCGCCTATGTACATAAAAATCCACTTTGCAATAATTTTATCTCTTTGCATTACTTTCATTTCGCTTGCAGTAAAGTATGTATGCGGTGTATCTTCTTCGCATGTAGTGAACATTCCGTTTTCAATAAAATAAATATCTTTATCAATCTTCTTTACTTTTTCACCTTCGTACCTTGAAGTTGCTTCTCTATTTTTTGCAAGTGAGATAAATCCTTGCTGAGTTTTGAAATTATATTTAATCCGCGCACCTTCGTAGATATCTTTTCCTTCTGCAAGCACAGGTGTTTGAGTTAATTTAACTTTTGCAGTATCGGAAGTGTCTTCAATTCCGAAAGCTTCCAATTCATTTCTATCGTAATCGACAAATATTTTTCCGCTTTTAAGATCCGTTAATTTGTACTTAAGTTCTCCTTTGTTGAAGAGATACATTTTTTTCTTTTTCACGTCATAAATCAAACTATCCTGCGAAGCCGCAGAAACAACTGCATCAATATCTGTTCGCTTTCTAATTTTTGTTGAATCGCTTAAAGAAGAGTTTTGATTTGTAATTTTTAGAGAATCGGGAAATAATTTTGAAGCAATAGTATCTTTTTGCTGTGCTATAATTAATATCGGAAGAAGTAATATTATGTAGAATAATTTCATCATTTCCGATCTCAGACTACAGTAAGGTTAGGATTTATAAAAGACAAGAGCAGAAGCGCCTTTAATACCGGCTTCATTCTTTAGTTTTGCTGGTATTACAACAATTCTATTTCTAAATGGTTTCATTACTCTTGTCTTTAATGTTTCTTCAACCGAATTAAAGAGTAATTCACCAAATCCAGATACGCCTCCACCTATAATAATATTAGTAATATCCAATATATTAACCGCATTTGTAAGTCCATATCCCAGCCGTTTGCCGGTATCAATAATAACGGAGGTTGCAAACTGGTCTCCTTTTTCCGCAGCTTCGTGAATAATTTTAGGACTTAACTGATCAGGATTATTTTTACATAACTCGTGCAGAATTGATTTTTTGTTATTGTGTAATTCAGCTTTAACTCTTTCGATAAGATAATTATTACCGATGTAAGCTTCGACGCAGCCAAATGAACCGCACTTACATGGAACTCCATTAGCATCTATTGTAACATGCCCTAATTCCCCGGCTCCGCCAACTTCCCCTCTGTAGATTTTTTTATTAATAATTATACCTCCGCCTACTCCGGTCCCAAGTGTAATCATAATAAAGTTACTGAACTTTTTGCCCGCACCGTAAATCAATTCTCCTATTGCTGCAGCATTCGCATCGTTTTCTACAAATACATCTGTTTTAAATTCCTTCTTAATAACATTACCTAAATGGATTTTACCCCACCCCGGAAAGTTTGGAGGGTCTTCAACCGTTCCTTTTTTGGTTCTAATTGTACCGGGCGAACCGATTCCAATTCCTAATATTCTATGATCATCCCTTTTTCTTAATTGTTTTATTCCTTTAATTATCTGATTGATAACAGTCTTGGGCCCTTCGTGGGCAAGACTATCGATAGAAACTTTTTCAAAGATTTTTCCTTTCTCATCAACCAAACCAATTTTAATTGATGTTCCACCTAAATCTACGCCAACAGCAAATTTCTTCTTAGGCATTTATTTCCTCAATTAAATGTTCTGTCAACAATCGTAATTTCATTCGGATAATTTATTTTACCGAGTGGTGTTCCAACAACAGGTCTTGCAAGCAACTTTATATTGGATGTTGAACCACCTGCACCGCCAAGATTTAGCAACAATAAAAGAATATCATCCAGACTTTTTTCTTTGAAGCTTTTTGCCAAATCAAATTCTACGTTAAGCGTAATAATAGTTGACTCTCCTTTACCCGGGACAAAAACAGGACTTTCAATATTACCCTCAATAATTTCTTTTTCATTAAGGAAAAACTTGTAAGGAAAAGATTCAAGAGTTAAATCTGTTTTTGGATAACCGCCGGTTCCATCGTTTGGATTTTTTGCTTCGATATTAAGTAAAAATGTTAAAGGCAGACTTCCTTTTAATATTCCTGATGAAAGCTTAAGCATTTCGATTGAAGAGAAATCTTTTAATGATTTTTTATTTTCAATACTGATTCCCGATACTTTATAATTAACAGCCGAATGAATTTTGTATTTCAGACGGGATACATTTTCGAGCGTTTTGAATACACTGCAGCCGTTTAGTAATAAGACAACAACAAGGAGACTAATTAACTTTTGCACGTGCAATCGACTCCTCAATTTCTTTGATTATCATTTCTGCAACCTTTAACGCTTTCAATCCATCCGCTCCTGTTACAGGTGGTTTGGTTTTATTGAGGACTGAATTTACAAATAACTGTAGTTCATGCTGAAGTGCGTTTACTTCTTTCTGCTCCGGTTGTTCATAAACAACTGCTTTTCTTCTCTCACCTACTCCAATTTCGCCAAATGAAATAAACGGGTTATCGGGTATTTCTCCGGGTGATACCAATCTGTAAACTTCTGATACTCCTGTAATAAAATCGAGAGTAATGTAAGTATCGCGTTGAAACATACGCATCTTACGCATTTTTTTCTGTGAGATTCTGCTTGCTGTTACATTAGCAACAGCGCCGTTCTCAAATTCAATTCGTGCGTTTGCAATATCAATTGTATCGGACACAACAGCTACTCCGCTTGCATTAACAGATGCAACTTCGCTCTTAACCAGACTTAAAATTATATCGATATCATGAATCATAAGGTCCAGGACAACTGCAACGTCTGTCCCGCGCGGATTAAACTGAGATAAACGGTCGGTTTGAATAAACAAAGGATTAAGATCATACTTATCGAGTGATAACAGAGCCGGGTTAAATCGTTCGATATGACCCACCTGAAAATTTAATTTCTTAACGCCAGCAATTCTAACGAGCTCTTCACCTTCGGCAATAGTTGCAGTAATCGGTTTTTCTACGAACACATGTTTGTTCTGTTCAAATGCTTTTTTTACAAGTTCGTAATGAGCACTTGTTGTAGATACAATTGAAACCGCATCAATCTTTTCAATTAGTTGATCGACCGATTTGAAATACTTCACATTAAACTCATTAGCAACTGCCTCGGCTTTTGCTATATCCATATCGTAAATACCAACTAATTCACAACCTTCAACTTGCTTAAAAAGTTTTGTGTGGAGTTTTCCTAAATGACCTGTGCCAATTACTCCAACTTTTAATTTCTCCATAGTTCACCGGATTTTATTTTTCTATAACCAATAATTTTATCGTAACCGCCTTTCTCGTTTGATTCATAATAGAGGAATATATGATACTCATTAGATGTATCCCAATAATTTCCTTCAAGAATATTCCAGTCTATATTTTCGAGCGATCTATTTTTATAATTCGCAACAACATATTGATAATCATACAATCCTCGTTTCAATTCAATTTTCAGATTTAACAGACCATTGTCATCAAACATTTCATATTGAGGTAAAACCTGCCAGTTATTAAAGCTCCCTACAAGAAAAACCGGTTGAGTTATATTTTCAGGCGGTCTAATTCTAAAATTTACATTTAGATACTCGGAGTATTCGTTACGGAAATCTGTTATGAAGGAAGCTCCATTCAAATCACTTCTAAGCTTTCTAAAAAAGTTTGATGTTTCTATTCCATCTAACTGTGCATTAACATCCTTAGTATTAAATCGGTTATAATCGCGAAGGTCGGTTTGACGATATTCGTTACCGGGTCTTAAATCTCTTGCAATAAATGTAAACCTGTTAGAACCGTTCCATTCATAAAACCGCGTTCTATCGAATTGCCGTCTATCAATAATTATAGGGTAGTTTAATTTTCTGTTCTCAATTACTTCAACAGATTTTACATTAGAGGGAAATAAACTATCCGGCAGAATAAAAGAACTTTGAATGGAATAAGTATAATTAAGATTTGCTAATTCGGCATTAAAGTTCTGAGCACGTTCCCTGTTTATGCTTACATTTATTTTTACTTCAGGGTAAATAACATAAAATTTACCTTCGCCATAAATTTGTTTTGGATTTTGAGAATCGACAATAAAAAATTTCCATTTACCAGAAAACGGGAATGAAACATTTCTATTAGGGAATGAACCCTGATAATGATAGCGTGCGCCGGTAATTCTTTGAGGAAGTCTTTCGAACCAGATATTATATTCTGTGTTGTTACCGGGATTTAGTAAGAATACATTTTCATATGGAATCCACTGCGAATCGCAAAACTTGAAAATGATATTGAGATTCGGTATAGAAACAGAGAGTATATCAAACTCAATTGTAATTGAATTTCTGGTCGAATCTTTTAAATCAATTATCGGGAATTCAGTTTGACCTAAAGAAGAATAAACTCTAAGGCTTTTGAGAATAAAATCCGACGCAAAAGAATTAGAGCCCCCGATTAAAATCAGAGTGAACAGGATTAAAAAATTTCTACGCATTTTATTGAAGCGAATGGAATATAAATGTTGTAAACCTGATTTTCTCTTGTAGCTTCAAGCAGCAAACTGTTATCAAAAGCTGAGATTAATTTTCCGGTTTTGAAAACAATTTCGTAGAAAACCGGATGATCCTTTTCCCCTTTACCATAAACTACTCCATAATTTTCATTCATGGTAACATTAAGCAATTTACCTAAATGTTTATTCCAATCCATTTGCATTTTTTGGCTGTCCGCTTTTATTAATGAATTATTTGTTAACCAAAAAGTAGTTAAAATTGGCAAGTTTTACAATTGATAAAGATTTGAACTGAAATGCAGAGACGGGAAAAAAATCCCGTCTCTAATAAAAAAAATAAAAATGAACTAATTAGCGTTAACTATCACATCTCCACCGGTAGTTTTACAAACAACAGTTTCGCCTCCCCCGTTGAATTCTCCTTTTATCCGGCTTCTTGTAACTTTGCTGGCTTTATAATTATCGAAGTTACACTCAATGCTTCCGCCCGATGTTTCAAAGTCAACCGTAGCTTTAAATGAAGTCGGTAGGGTTAATTTTATATCGCCTCCTGAAGTTGATGCATACAAACCTTTATTATCGCCGTAATATTTGATATCAATATCGCCACCGGAAGTTTTGGCAGAAACTTTTCCGTTTTTCACTTCGATATTAATATCACCACCGGATGTTGAAGCAGTAAGATCACCGTTTGTTTCAGTTGATTTAATATCACCGCCTGAAGTAGATACATTGGAATTTCCTGAATGTTTTATTAGCGTAATATCACCGCCCGAGGTACGTATTTTTGCATCACCTGAAGTATATTCCAAATCAACATCACCACCGGAAGTATCGAGTTTAAATTTACCGCTAACATTCTGAACCAAAATATCTCCGCCCGATGTTTCAACTTCGCTATTATAATTTGCCGGAACCATAACTTCAATGCGTACACTGTAACCGCCTCCCCAGTTAAAAAACCAGGATCCTTCTTTTTTTGCAGTTACTTCTACCCCGCCGGAAGTCCGCTCTATTGTAAATTTCATTTTATCTTCTGCTTTTCTGTTCCCGAATATTTTCACATAAACTTCGTCTTTATTCCAGCTATCGACCTTAATATCTGCACCGGATGCATCAATAAATAATGTTTCACCAGATTTTGCATTTAAGGATTTTTCTTTGATAAGTTTTAAATTATCTGCTAAAATATCTACGGCAAAAAGAGAACTAAGCAACACAAGAAAAAGAATAACAAGTAATTTTTTAGATGCGGGGTATTCATTTGTAGATTTCATTTTTCTTCTCCTATCATTATGATTTAACTGCATATTTAGACTTATGGAGTTTTTATAAAGTTACATGTATTTTGACTTTGTGAATAAAAAATTGGTTGTAGAAGAATTAAGGAAAATTTGGTAAAAGGATATTCAATGAAGACTCCCTCCATAAAAATTTTTTTATTGTTCTTTATACTTACTACTCAAATTAATTTTGCACAGAATCAGTTAAATTTCCGACAGTTCAGATCGGAAACCAAAGATTTTTTGAAGCAGCCGTCAAAATGGACTGGCAAGGATTGGAGTATAATCGGTTTAACTGCAACATCTACATTACTTCTGATGCAATTTGATGAAGAGGTACGCGACCAGGTTTTAATAACGAGAGAAAATATTAATAACTTTCCGGCAGAATTTGGCAGAATTTGGGGTGAACCTTACAACACTCTGCTTATTGGTGGTGTTAATGCTCTCTCCGGTGTTTTGAATAATATTTACATGAATAAAAAAGTCGCTTTCGAGATTTATCAATCCGCACTTTATACCGGATTAACAACAATGTTACTTAAAACAATTCTGGGAAGGTCCAGACCTTATACAAATGAAGGTTCATTCAGTTTTTCACCGTTCAATTTTTCAGGAGATGATGAATGGTCGCTTCCCTCTAATCACACAAGTTTAGGATTTTCACTTTCAACAGTTTTATCGGAAAATTCTAAAAGTGATTGGATGAAAGTTTTATATTATGTTCCGGCAGTCTTAACAGCGTATTCAAGAGTATATCAGGATAAACACTGGGTTTCAGATGTTTTCTTAGGAGCGATAATCGGTTATTCAATTGGTAAATGGACAGTAAAGATTCATGAAAAAAA
>JAGVBL010000105.1 GCA_020059785.1 Ignavibacteriales bacterium
CATCATAAACTACATCATCTTCAACATCGAAAGCAACATATAAAAAGTTTGGATCGATAGCTACATAACACTTTGCAGAACAATCTGCGTCATTGGTAACTATAAAATTATTGACAATTGTTGCTGAACCATCAGATGGTTTTAATACAAATGGACGAATATTAGCCCATTCTGCAAGATTACCATCAGCATTAAAATTAACAGGAGGATTCAAAGATATAGTTGGAATTCCTTTCCCTTTGTTAACAACAGCGTTAAATTGAGTAAGTGGCCCAACATTTCCAGCTTTGTCAACACAATTTATGGCATAATAGTATGCAACATTCTTATCATTAAGAGGTGCAAATAAGAGATGATCTACTACTTGCGTACCTTTCGGAATATTGGCTCTAAGTACATTTACATTTGGCGAGTTAACATCTGTAATAGGACTTTTACTAAAGTAAACATTATACTTTTCATTTACTTCACCTTGCAAATCAGCCCAGGTAATCAAGTTTGTATAATTACCTCTTATTACATTCAAACTAGCAACCGGTGCAGGAGGTTCTTTATCAGCAAACTGGAATCCTGATTGTTGTAGAACATCAAATAGTATGCTGCCATTTGATTTTAAGGGACCTGCAAATCCATCTTCAGTACCTCTTCCAAAAATTTCAATTCGAATTTTTGTTATTGCTGCTGGATCAAGCTGTTTGTTGCCGGCATTATTCTTAAGAGCAAATCCATCCTTCGGAGGGAATCTATCATTCACTCCCATTGGTTTCTCAACGAGAGGAAGATAGCACCGAGTCCAATCAAAAGGTTTACTAAAATCAACATTTGCATCTATTATCCATTCTTCATTTGCACCCGAACTATTTTCCATTAGAAAAACTCTTAAAAATGCTCTGCCGGGGTCTGCTGTAACCGGAGTAAGATTTTTTACATAAAGTACAAGTGCTGTTCTTTCCTCGAATTTGTCGGGTTTAGCTACATCCTTATCAATTGAAAGAAAACCACCCCAAACAAATGGGGCACTTAATGTGTACGTTAGTTTTAATGAACCTGTTCCTTCTACCTTATCTGTATTTTCATTTGAAACAGCAAGAGCACCTTTATCATTTCCAGCCCAATCCATCCAGTCAAGATTCCAGCCGGAAGCTGAATTATCGAATGTGAAGATCGGCTCATACCGGTTACCTGTTATTTGAAATCCATCTAAAAGAACTACACCTGAAGCTGTTGGGGGATTTGCCTGATTACCGGTAGTAAGATAAACCAGAGCTATTTCGAAAGTTTTAATTTTATCGAGCTGAATTTCACGATCACCATCACCAAATTGTAAAGCCCATTCCATTGTTTTATCACCGCCATCTTTGAATTTAGTTAAATCAACAATAATTTGTTTCCATTGACCTGAAGCATCAGCAAGATCGATAGGCATTTCACGATACCATAAATCTCTCTTATTTTCTGAATCTACATCACCCATTTTAAATTCCATAAAAGTTGTTCCAGGAGCTGTAGTAGTAATAGGAGTTACAACTTTATACCAGAATGATAAATGAGTACCTGCTGATAGATCATAATAATTTGGCAGAGGATTTGGAGTAGCTCTAACAATATAACCGCCCCATCCATCGCCAGCTGCAATTGTGTAATCGATTTTTAAGGATGCGTCCCCCTGCTTTTTATCTGCAGTGTAATCCAGCAGATCCATTTTAGCTTTGCCCTGTCCATTATCATAAAGCTGGGACATATTCCAGAAACCGCTTGCAACAGAGTTTTCGCATGGTTGGAAATACCATTGCCCGTAGGCAGTACTTGCAAAAAGAATAAAAAGAAGAGCTGTTATCAATCTTTTCATATAATGCCTCCTATGATTTTGTTGTGTTTTGTTTAAAGGAAATTTTCCCTTATAACTCTAAATAAATATATACCAAATAGTAATTGTCAGAACCAGTATAGATCCAGCAAATATAAAATTGTACTTTACCTGATTTGTCGAATCAATTTTTACTAAAGAATGCAAACTTAAATCGATACTGTTATTAGTAGGTATTTCAATTTCTATAAGCTTAGGGTTAAAGTTCAAGACATAATTGAGAAATAAAAGCATAGTTGATGTCCCTAAAAAAAGAATTATTGTAAAATGGAGATAATTAAATCGGGAGTATTCAACAAGAAATTGTGAATGCATTAATCCATACTCAACTAGCAATTCAATTATAAATCTTGACAAACCTAAAAATTCACCAACCAACAACGCGATAAATGCACTTTTAGGGTTTACTTTTTTTATCAACAATCCAATAATAAAAACAGCTGTAATAGGTGCACTTATAAAAGCTTGTGTTCTTTGAAGAAAGATGTAAATATGAGAATTGATAATCTTAACAAAAGGAATAATCATAAGCACGCCAACGACAATTACTACAGTTGTAAGCCGACCAACTAAGACTAAAGTTCTTTCAGAAGCATCGGGATGTTTTGGTTTATAAAAATCCAATGTATAAAGAGCAGCTATACTATTAAATGCTGCAGAGAGTGAAGACATCATTGCAGCAAGAAATCCCGCTATTACAAAACCTTTTATTCCACTTGGGAAGATCCCGCTGGAAAGAAGAGTAGGATATGCAATATCCCCGGTAGCTTCCGGATACAAGGCAACCGAAATTAAACCTGGTAACACCAGAACGAATAACGGTAAAATTTTCAGGAATGCCGTAAAAATTGTTCCTTTCCTTGCATCATCAACACTTTTAGCACCAAGTACACGCTGAACCATATAATGGTCCGCACACCAGTACCAGAAAGCAATAATAGGAGCCCCAAATATTATACCTGTCCAAGGGAAATCCGGATCAGTAATTGGTTTAACCATCTGGAAATATGTTGCCGGTAATTTTTCTTGTAATCCGGAGAAACCACCCACTTCCGAAAGTCCGAAAAAAGTAAAAACTATAGTACTTGCTAATAATAGTATCCCCTGAAAAACTTGAGTTTTTACTACAGCAGAAAATCCGCCAGCTAACGAATAAACCCCTGTCAATAAAACTATTACAACTGCAGATGAGAAAATGCTCCATCCAAAAATCATATTAAATAAAATTCCACCTGCAAACAGAGTAACAAGAATTTTTGTTGTTATATAAGTAAATATTGATATCCCTGAGAAAAATTTTCTACTTGTTCTGTCAAAAATTCTTTCTAAAAATTCGGGAGTTGTATTAACTCCGATGTTTTTATAAATGGGGACAATAACCCATCCTAGTAAGATCAGAAAGAAAATAGCAATTAGCTCAAACTGGCCAACGGCTAAACCACGTGATGCACCAGAACCAGCTAATCCAACAAAATGTTCACTTGAAATATTAGTAGCAAATAAAGAGATGCCAATTGTAAACCAGCTTAAATTTCGTCCGGCTAAAAAATACTCATTCGTATTTGAGTCCTTATTCCTAAAATATAGACCAATAGCAAGTACTATAAATAAGGATAAAAATATTATTAAGCCGTCTATTAAACTGATAGGATCACTCATGCTGTAAAGAATGCAAAAACGATACCGCTTTTAGATTGGTTTTTTGAGTGTTTTTTTAATATAACAATTAAACGAAACTAAAAATAATTATTATAATGATAAACAGGACTTATTATAATGATAAGATGATTTGGTATGAACACTAATATTTAATTCTTCCTATAAACCCTTACATATTCAACTTCCATCCTCTGGGGGAAAATTGAAATATCTACTCCCTTAGCTCC
>JAGVBL010000425.1 GCA_020059785.1 Ignavibacteriales bacterium
AAAAAAAACTAAATCTCTAAAACTTTTTGATCTGAGACAAAGAAGAGAAAAGGAACAGTTTATTAATTCGTTCCCGGAATGGGATATTAAAAGAGGGGACTTTCTAACAAATAACGAACCATCCAAATTGCCGATTTCCCGGGAATTACGGAGGAAAATCCAGATTTTTACGTTTGTATTAATTCTATTACTTGCGGGTTTCATTTCCTGGCTTGTTGCTTTTCTTGTTTCAAAAATTTAATGAATTTACTTGCACAATAATTTCATACAGTCTATTTTGTGCACGTAAATAATAGTCCTCTATCGCATTTTTAAAAGTGAATTTACATTGGGACTTAAGAACAAAAATAAATCGAAAATAATCTTGACAATTTTCTATTCTTCCGAATTTTATTTTTACTCAATTCAAAAGTTTTACAATCTTCCCATTCCACATTTAATCTAAATTTTTCCTCTGTAGTTCAAATCCTATAATTAATTTATTAACAATATCAGCGGAGATTTTATGTCCGAGTTCGTTAAAAACTTAATGTCGCAAGTAAAAGCAAAAAATCCTAGTGAACCAGAATTTCACCAGGCAGTTTATGAAGTAGCTTCTTCACTATCTTTAGTATTGGAAAAACATCCGGAGTACCGCAAAGAAAAAATTCTTGAACGGATAATCGAACCCGAGCGGGTTATTTTATTTAGAGTTCCATGGGTTGATGATCAGGGAGATGTTCAAGTTAACCGTGGATTCAGAATTGAAATGAACAGTGCAATTGGACCTTATAAAGGAGGTTTAAGATTTCACCCTTCTGTAAATCTTGGCATATTAAAGTTTCTTGCATTCGAACAGGTATTTAAAAACAGTTTAACAACATTACCAATGGGTGGTGGAAAAGGCGGTTCGGATTTTGACCCGAAGGGAAAAAGTGATGGCGAAGTAATGCGATTTTGCCAGAGCTTTATGAGCGAACTATTTAGGCACATTGGCCCGAATACAGATGTGCCCGCCGGTGATATTGGAGTTGGCGGAAGAGAAATAGGATACTTATTCGGTCAATACAAGAAATTAAGAAACGAATTTACAGGTGTTTTAACCGGTAAAGGATTAAACTGGGGCGGTTCTTTGATAAGACCCGAAGCAACCGGTTATGGCGCTGTTTATTTTGCCGCAGAAATGCTTTCTACAAGAAATCAAACTTTAGAAGGTAAAAGGTGTATTGTCTCCGGTAGTGGAAATGTGGCTCAATATACTATCGAAAAAATACTTCACTTAGGCGGTAAACCGCTTACAATTTCAGATTCAAATGGATACATTTACGACGAAGCCGGAATTGATCATGAAAAACTTCAATTCATTATGGATTTGAAAAACGTTCGACGAGGTAGAGTTAAAGAGTATTCGGATAAATTTAAAACTGCAACGTATTTTGCAATTGATCCAAGTCTGGATTATAATCCATTGTGGAATCATAAAGCCGATTGTGCTTTCCCGTCAGCTACTCAAAATGAAATTAACGGAAAAGATGCAGCCAACTTATTGAAGAATGGTGTGTATGTTGTTTCTGAAGGTGCAAATATGCCTTCTACGATCGAAGCTATCGACCAATTCCTTAATGCAAAAATTCTGTACGGACCCGGTAAAGCTGCAAATGCCGGCGGTGTTGCTACATCTGGTTTAGAAATGTCTCAGAATAGTTTGCGCCTATCATGGTCCCGCGAAGAAGTTGATCAAAGATTACACAACATTATGAAGAGTATTCACAAGACCTGTGTGGAAACTGCTGCTAAATATGGAACACCGGGCAATTATGTTAATGGTGCAAACATCGGCGGATTTGTGAAAGTAGCTAATGCAATGCTCGATCAGGGAATTGTATAATATCCTATCGTATTAAATGGGGCACTAAGTTGCCCCATTTACTTTTGCAACTGCAAATTAATTTATTCTATTAATTATTGATAACTGAATGAATATAGAACAGGTAAAATTTAATAAAGAGCTTATTGAAACAAGCAGATACTCTAAGTTTCAGGATTTTCATAACCTAATGCAGTTCCGCGTTAGGGATATTCTGCTTGTATCAAGTCTGTACGATTCCTACATCTTCGAAGAAGATAATAGATTATACGAACTTATCAGGCAGGAATATCAACTTCTTAATTTAAGTCATTCGCCGGAACTTGTTCAGGTATCATCTGGTGCAGAAGCTTTTAAGATGATGGATGAAGACAGACACTTCGACTTAATTATTACTACAATGCATATAGAAGATATGTCTGTAATTTCATTTGCAAAAAAAATGAAGGAATCTGGGATTGATATACCAATTATACTTCTTGGTTACGACAACAGGGAAATGATCGATCTCATTTCAACACGAGACATTTCCGTTTTCGATAAGGTTTTTATTTGGCAAGGCGATTATAAAATTATTCTTGGTATAATAAAATTTATTGAAGACAAAAAAAATGTTGAACACGACACAAAAAAATTCGGCGTTCAATCAATAATTTTAGTAGAAGACAGTATAAGATTTTATTCCTCTTATTTACCGGCAGTTTATACTGTTGTATTGAAACAATCTCAAAGTTTATTATCGGAAGGTATAAACCTTTCTCACAAATTTTTAAGGATGCGTGCGCGTCCTAAAATTCTTCTCTGCTCAAATTATGAAGAAGCATGGGATTATTTTCAGAAGTATGAAGAATATATTCTTGGGATTATTTCCGATATCGATTTTCACAAAGATGGACGTCCTGATCCTAAAGCCGGTCTTGAATTTGCCGGTAAAGTAAAAGAACATCAGCAGGATGTTCCCGTAATTCTTCAATCGAGTGTTCCACAAAACGAAACTCTTGCAGTATCAGTTGGCGCTTCATTTTTGTTAAAAGACTCGCCAACATTGCTAGAAGATTTGCGGAAGTTAATGGTAAAGTATTTCAGCTTCGGCGATTTTATTTTCCGTTTAGAAAATGGCGATGTAGTTGGACGTGCATCCAACTTAAATGAACTTGAAGAGGAATTAGAAAAGGTACCGGAGGAGAGTATAATTTACCATGCATCAAGAAATCATTTTTCAAACTGGCTTAAAGCTAGAACAGAATTCTGGCTTGCTCATCAACTTCGTCCTAAAAAAGTAACCGACTTTAATTCCACAAATGAATTGCGAAGATTACTTATCGATTCGGTAAAAGAATTCCGTAAGTCGCGGCAGATTGGTGTGATTTCTGATTTTAATAAAGAGACATTTGATGATACTACAACATTTGCAAGAATAGGTGGTGGATCTCTTGGCGGTAAAGCACGCGGACTTGGATTTGTAAACCGGTTGTTAAGCGATTTTAATATAAGAAACCGTTTTGAAAATGTTAAGATTTTAGTCCCTCCAGCTGTGGTTCTTGCTACTGATGTGTTCGATCAATTTATTAACGATAACAATCTGCTGGAATTTGCTCTTAAATGTAATAATGATAAGGAACTTGAAGAAAGATTTT
>JAGVBL010000251.1 GCA_020059785.1 Ignavibacteriales bacterium
GGATGCTTTTGTATTCCGTTTCCAATCCCAGCAATTTTTGAAATTGATTTACTATGGGCAAGTGAACTAACATTAGCAAATGCACAGCTCGAGGTTGTTTTTGAAAGACAAGATTCATCGCCGCCATATTCAATAACAGTAATTCAATTGTTTAGAGGAACATTAGATTACACATTAAGTGATATCCCAAATGGGAAAAGATTATCTCTAAATAGTTCAAATATTACTGGCGAGCTTCCAACATTACAAGCTGGTGATTGTTTGAAATTCATTTTTCATTTTCCTGATACCCCATGTTATTGTCCGCCGGGTTATTTCCAAAAAGGTTTTAAATTAAAATTGGGTTGCCCATAATTAGGAGATTTTAAAATGAGCTCATTAAAAATAGGGCAATTAGTTAAATCAATTATTGTAATAATGTTTATTTCATTCATAAACGTATTCTCACAAATAATTATTAATATCAACCAACCTCCATCAAACAAATTAATGGTTGAAGATCTCTGGCAAATTCAGATTACAAACTTATCCGGCAAAGCTCAAAATATTTACCTAAAAGGAGTAGTTTCAGAAAGTCGTGATGGGATAATTTTTGAAGTGACATCAAACTCCTTCCAAGTACCATTGGGAAGTAAAAAAGTAACGTATTCTGACTTAAGTCCTATTACAATTCATTACACAAATAAAAAATATGAGGATGCATTAATAAAAACCGGAGGTGTTCCTGAAGGTGAATATGATTATACAGTATTTGTTATTAATACAATTGACAATCGAGAACTTGCAAGAGGTAATATACCGGCAAAACATCTAGTTTATAATCCATTGCCTCCCCAATTGCTTAGTCCGATTGGAGGTGTAATCGTAACAGAAGATTTACCATTATTTAGCTGGTTACCTCCTCTTAACATACCGCAGAATAAAATAGGGAGATATGAATTTAAAATTGTAGAAATCTATTCAGGACAATCATTCAATGATGCATTATTAGCCAATCCAGCATACTTTGCGTGGAAAGGAACTAATAACGTTTTCCAATACCCTATTTCTGCAAGAAAATTAAACACAGGAGTAATGTATGCATGGCAAGTAAAGGCATTTGGTTTATCGGGAGAAATAATTGGTATCAGTGAACCTTCGCATTTTATAAAGATTACTGATGATGAAAAAGAAAAATTAATTACGGGAAGAACCAGTAATATTCTTATACCCATCAGATTAGTTGAACCAATAAACGGTCAAATTGTAGATGAAGAATTACCCACCTTCTTTGCAGTTGTTTTAATGCCTGATATCCCCATTCCTGAGCCCAGGTTGCCATCAGATGGTGATGAAAAAGAAACCAGAATTGTTGAAATTATTGGAAATCAATTACCCGCTGAAGCTATTGAATTAAATCCTGTTTGGTGCAGTATTAAATCTAAAGATTTTATAGTAAGATACCCTAACAATGCAAATAAACTTAACGATGGTAAAAAATATGCATGGCAAATAAAAATTTTTAATCCAGATGGAACGGTAAAAGGAATAAGTGATGTCGGTTATTTTGAATTTCATTCAAAAGATAGGATCAAAATAAATAAGTCAAATTCATCACAAACTGATGAGCTTAATTTAACCGCGATAAACAACGTAAAGGCAAATAATAATTTTATTTACACTAATAATTATATCAAAAGTAATTTTAATTCTTCTTGGCTGAATTGGTTCCTTCCTTTTAATGATAACGAAAAACAATTACCAATTAAATTCTCGGGTAACTCTACTTTCTTATATCAATTTTCGGATAGACAGGCAATAAGTTCAGAAATTCCGAAGACACAATGGCGATGGGATTTAAATTCGACTTTATCATTATTTGACATACCAATTGGTTTTAATGCATTTATTTCTTCTGATCAAAAAGAGAACAGACAAAGCATTAATAATTTCCAGTTTTATCTAAATCCTTATGAATTAGCAATAAGCAAAGCTCAAGGTATTCTAAGTGGTTTCTTCTCACTTTTTTCCGTATTAGGAATAGGTACTAATTTCCCTAACTATTCACCAAATACTTTAAGTGGTTTACCTGTTAGCGGAATCGATTTGGAGTTTACACCCGGACCATTATTTCTTGCTTTTACATATGGTAAGACACAAAAAGCAATTAATGATGCTTCTATTTCAACACCTACATACCGGCGAGATATAGTTGCTACCAAAATTGGTTTAGGTAAAAAGAATGAAACCCATTTCCACATTACTGTATTACATTCATGGGATGATGAATCCTCTGTAACAATTAATACTTCCTCCGTTACTCCACAAGAAAATTACCTTGCTGCAATTGAAAGTAAAATTGATCTGTTTCAAGGTGTTTTCAGTCTAAGTGGTGAGGTTGTTGGTTCCTTACTAACTAGAGACAAAAGAAGTGCTAAACTATCAACCGATAAAATTCCCGAATGGATAAAAAAAATTGTTGAGCCGAGAATTAGCAGTTCATTTGATTACGCTTATTCAATTTCAAGTGTTTTGAATTTACCATCCCGAACAAAGCTATCGGGTTATTACAAAATGATCGGTCCCGGTTTTATTTCTCACGGAAGACAATTTATGCGTAATGATGTAATTGAATATGAATTAAAAGCAGAACAAAACTTATTTGATAGATTGGTTAATGCTGGATTTTTTTACAAAAACAATTACGATAATATAATACCATGGAAACGGTTTAGAACTACAGTCCAATCAATGGGTTTCAATCTATCATTATATCCAAGAGAATTTCCTTATTTGATAATTAACTATTCCCCAATTTATCAAGAGAACGATTCAAAAATTATAAGTGAGAAATTTGATAACAAAAACCGAAATATTTCCTTTATTACAGGATATAATTTCTCTATTGGTAATTTAACATTATCCACCAATTTTAATTTTTCCTTTGCTGAAAGTAAAACAAACTCAGTTTACTCTAATTACAAATCGAATAATTATTATCTAAACGAGATATTAATTTTCAAAATACCGCTTACTATGTCTCTATCATTTGGATATTCAAAAAATGAATATTATCTGACTAAATCAGAATTAATCAACTTAGGTGTAAGCGGAAATTATTCCTTTGAAAGTGGCTGGCGCAATTCAGCCGGTATTTCATATGTAGAAAACAAAAACGTGGAAAAATCGGTTGGTTACTTTGTTGATTCTGAATATCCAATAACAAATTTTTTAACAGCGAGTCTGAGGTTAGAAAAAAAATATTTTTACGATGAATTAATCTCTAAAAACGATTTCGATGAATTGGTAGGGTATTTTAATCTGAGATTGATATGGTAAAATATTTTTTAAATCATTTTCACAAACTTTCTTAAATATTATTTAAAAATATTTTTTGGAGACTGACAATGAAAAGGTTATCAACATACTTAGCAATATTATTCATTTCTACTTCACAAATATTGTTAAGCCAGACGGGGTGGTATTTAGCTTCAACTTTAACTGAGAGGCATTTATATTCAGTTTTCTTTACAGATATTAATAATGGATACATTGCTGGTGGTTTTGGTACAGGTAAGATTCTTAAAACAACTGATGGGGGCTCTACATGGAATGAGACAACTTTTCCCTGTTTTCAATTGAATTCCGTTTTTTTTATCAATAGCAATGTAGGATGGACTGTTGGTGATAATGGTTCAATTTATAAAACCACCAATGCTGGAGTTACATGGACTTTGCAAAGTAGTGGAATCACCCAATTATTAAACTCAGTGCATTTTGTAAATGAAAATGCCGGCTGGGTAGTTGGCATGACTTCCACTATATTAAAA
>JAGVBL010000416.1 GCA_020059785.1 Ignavibacteriales bacterium
TAAAACCGGTTTTAATTTTTATTCCCCTTGCTGCATTACAGTTAGTGGTTATTCCATTAATTTCCATTTACGATATATCGCCTAATCTTATAATAATTCTTGTTGTTTACTTCACTCTTTTAAATGGACAGATTTATGGATTGCTGCTTGGATTTTTATTGGGATTTATTTTTGACCTGATCTCAGGCGGAATGCTGGGGGCATCAATGCTTTCTTTTACTATTTCTGCATTTATTGCCGGTTATTTTTATAATGAAAACAAAATTGATATAAATACGACTTCACTTCTATTTGTACTAATAGTATTTTTGTGCGGTACAATTTTTTCTTTTATTTATTCAAGCATAATGAACGTGAACCCGGATGTTAGTTTGTTAGGAATTTTTATTGATATCTCAATTCTACCCGGATTGTATACAGCAATACTTGGTTTGCCGATTATTATCTTCAAACCTAAGAAGGGAATTGTATGAACGATACAAATTTCGGATCGATAATAAGAAGAAGAATTATTTTTCTTGCGATAATATTATTTATTTCTGTTATAGCTTTCCGGCTCTTCAATATGCAGATACTTGAGCAACCTGCATATTCAACTAAAGCAGACGAAAATAGTGTTAAACCGATTTACCAGACTGCACCAAGAGGAGTATTCTTCGACCGTAACTACAAGGTTCTTGTTGGAAATAAACCTTCATTTACTTTAAGAATTACACCCGCTGAATATGATATTAAATTAACTCCATTTCTGGAAGCTATACTGGGTGTTCCCGAAGGATATATAAACCGGATCTTAAAACAGAATGAACAAATGTCCAAGTATATTCCAAGAAGAATTGCAAAGGATGTAAATTTTAAAGTTATTGCCTGGTATGAAGAAAATTCCTCCAAACTTCCCGGTGTAGATTATGTTATTGAAACGCAAAGGGATTATTCGTTTGGTATCATGGGCGCTCACATGTTCGGATATAGTAAAGAAATTTCCTCTGGATTATTACAACAGCGGCGTAATGAATATTCTATGGGCGATGAAATTGGATTTAGCGGAATTGAAAAAACTTACGAAGATATTTTACGGGGACAAAAAGGAATTCAATATGTTCTGGTGGATTCTCATCAGAAAACAATTGGCAAATATAAAAATGGCGAAGAGGACAAATCTGCAATTAAAGGTTACGATTTAGTTCTCTCAATAGATAAAGATGCCCAGAGGGTTGCAGAAGAAGCATTCAAAGATAAAAGGGGTGCTCTCGTTGCAATTGAACCATCAACCGGAGAAGTTTTAGCATTTGTAAGCGCACCTGAATTTAATTTACAGGATTTTGCTACGGTTACATCTAATGAAATTTGGAATAAACTTAATTCCAATAAAGATAAACCGATGTTTAACCGGGCAACCATGTCAATCTATTCACCGGGTTCAACATTTAAAATGCTTTCGGCTCTTGCTGCTCTCGAAGAAGGAATTATTGATACAAATTACAGGGTTAGTTGTGGAGGCGGATTTCAGTTTGGTGATAGATTCTTTAAATGTCTTCATGTACATGGTAGTGTTAACGTTACAACTGCAATTGAAAAATCCTGCAATACATTCTTTTATCAACTGGTACTTAAAATTGGTTTGGATAAATGGGCTGAATATTCCAGCCGATTTGGCTTTGGTAAAAAATCCAATATCGATATTCCAGAAGAAAGTCCCGGTATTCTCCCTACAAGGAAATATTACGATAAAGCTTTTGGAGTTGATAGGTGGCCTAAAGGAATTTTAGTTAGTCTTGGTATTGGTCAGGGTGAATTGAGTGTTACTCCGTTACAATTAGCACAATATGCTGCACTTTTGCTAATTATGGAAAATCTGCAAAGCCGCACTTCTTAAAAGGATATATTGAAACATCAACAGGTAAGTTTGTTGAGGTAAGTCCTAAAACTTTTGATATTAATATTAGCTCAAAATCTTTTGATGTGGTTCGATATGCAATGTTCAAAGTAGTGAACGGCGCAGGAACTGCGGGGAATATTCGCTTACCGGATATTCACATTGCCGGTAAAACCGGAACTGCTCAAAATCCGCATGGGGATGATCACGCTGTTTTTATAGGTTTTGCTCCTTACGAGAATCCTAAAATTGCAATTGCTGTAATTGTAGAAAATGTCGGTTTCGGAAGTGTTCATGCTGCACCTATTGCGCGCGATGTTATTAAAGCATACTTACAAAAGAATAATACTCAACAGATCAAAAAAAGTGAATACTTAAGTTCGTTAAAAGGTGAAGAAGGGGAACACTTTGCAAATTAATTATAAGCTTCAGGATAAATTTGATTTATCGGTTTTTCTTCCGGCTCTGTTTTTGGCAATTATTGGATTAATTGCCATTTACAGTGCAACCGTAAACCATCCTTCTGCAAGCGGTAATTTCCAGAAACAGGTTTATTCTGCTATTGTTGCATTGATCGCTTTTTTTGTAGTCTATTCATTACCACAGCAAGTATTTAAAATGTTTTCCGTACCTGCATATGCTGTATCAATTATGTTTCTGGTTTTAGTACTTGTTGCCGGTAAAACTGTTTATGGTTCAAAAAGCTGGTTGAATTTTGGCCCCTTTGGTTTTCAACCCTCTGAATTTGCTAAGGTGGCTTTAATTCTATGTCTTGCAAACTGGCTGACTTATAAAAACAGAGATATAAATAATATTAAAGATATAGGAATTGCATTATTAATTGGATTACTTCCTATAAGTTTAATTATGCTGGAACCTGATACAGGAACAGCAATTGTATTTATGATTATTACGATCTCCCTAATTTATTGGAGCGGAATTAGTCTTTTCGGATTGTTTGTTGTTTTATCTCCCGGAGTTGTTGTTGTCGCTTCACTATTTGGAACTGTAGTATTTATTATTTCTCTTGTGCTTGTAATAGTTGCATTATTTTTATTTAAGAGGGATTTGTTTAACAGTGTAACAGTATTTGTAATTAATCTTGGTGCAAGTTTCTTTTTCGATTATGCTTTCAGAATATTAAAGCCGCATCAGCAGAAAAGGATTGAATCTTTTCTCGATCCATCAATGGACCCGCTTGGTTCAGGTTATAATGCACTTCAAGCTAAATTAGCAATTGGTTCCGGTGGATTTACGGGCAAGGGGTTTTTACAAGGTAATCAAACTCAGCTTCGTTTTATACCCGAGCAATGGACAGATTTTATTTATTGTGTAATTGGCGAGGAGTTCGGTTTTATTGGAAGTATATTGGTCTTAGTTTTATTCCTGGTTCTATTTATCCGCCTGTTAAATATTTCAGGGATGGCTAAAGATCGGTTCAGTGTTCTTGTTATTGTTGGCATATTAAGCCTTATGTTCAGCCATTTTGCAATAAATATTGGAATGAATGTAGGTGTTACACCTGTTGTTGGTCTTCCACTTCCTTTCCTTAGTTATGGAGGTAGTTCTCTGGTAGTTAATATGATAATGATAGGGATTGTTTTAAATATTTATAGAAATAGAAAACTTCACACATAATTAAGAAATAAATGAACGCTTAGCAAAAACTTAAAAGTAGAATTGAAAAAGGTTTTCATGTTTGTGTTGGATTGGATACAGATTTAAATAAAATTCCTAAACACCTTCATAGAAGTAAGAACCCCGTTACAGAATTCAATAAAATAATTATTGAAAGTACTTACAAATATGCCGCTGCTTATAAAATTAATTTTGCTTTTTACGAGAAGGACGGAACAAAAGGACTTGATAACATTCTGGAGACATTAAGTTACTTGCCCGATAGAGAAATACTAACAATAGGTGATGCAAAGCGGGGTGACATTGGTAATACAAGTCAAATGTATGCACAATCCGTATTTGATCATTTCAACTTCGATTCGATTACGGTTAACCCTTACATGGGTTTTGATTCTGTAGAACCATTCCTTAATTACAACGATAAGCTGGTTTTTATACTTGCTTTAACTTCTAATCCCGGTTCAAAAGATTTTGAAAAGTTAAAACTCTCAGATGGAAATTACCTTTATCAAAAAGTTATTGATACTATTATTTCGTGGAATGCAAATAAGAATTGCGGATTAGTTTTCGGTGCTACTAATCTCTCTGAATTAACAGAAAATATAACTGCATTTGGAGAATTACCCATTTTATTACCTGGTGTTGGTACTCAAGGCGCAGACCTTGAAGGAGTTGTAAGAACCTTCCACTCAAATGATAATCACAATTTTATTGTTAATGTAAGCAGAGCATTAATATATTGTGACAGTTCCGATTCCTTTGCGCAAAAGGTTTCTAAATCGATCCTGGAACTGAACGAATCCATCTCTAAAATTATTTAACTTTAGCAGTAGCATTTCCAATAATTAAATATTAACTTGAGTCTGTAATTGGGCACAGCGACATTAAGTAAGTCAGATAATAACAAACTCATTTACTATGAGTCCGGAAATAAAAATCCCAGAAAATTTGCTATATGATATATGGCAAAAACAAGCCTACCAACCTCCTCTAAAGACAGAGACCGGCGATGATATCTCAATTTTAGATGTCGGTTCCAGAAATGAAGATTTGGCCGGACCCGATTTTAAAAACGCACGTATAAGAATCGGCAACTTAACATTTGTCGGTGATATCGAAATTGATTGTAATTACTCCGATTGGAAAGCCCACGGTCATAATATTGATAATAAGTATAACAGTGTTATTCTTCATGCTGCTCTTTTAAATAAAAATAAGCAATCCTATGTCTACACACGTAACGGCAGGAAAGTACCTTCGATATGCTTCTCTAATTTCGTCGATAAACAGTTAATAGAAAATCTGAAACTGAATATGACGGAAGTAAAGAATGAAGTTGCCGGAAAACTAAAATGTTCCTCTTCCACTATTTCTGTTAACTATGAAATTAAAGAAAAATTCTTATCGAAACTTGGTGTAGAGAGATTCCATAAAAAGTGTAACAAGATTTACGACAGACTAAAAGAACTTCAGTTTCTAAACGAACTTAATATAAAAGAACCGGTAATTGCTTACGAGTTAACTTCACAATTTCACGAAAGGAAATTCCAGCATAAAGACTTTATTAAAATAGAAATTTGGCAGCAGCTATTTTATGAGTTGATTTTTGAAGCTCTCGGTTATTCAAAAAACAAAGCTCAGATGATCGAGTTAGCTCAATCGGCAAATATTAATTTCTTGAAGAATATAGAACCCGATGGAGTTCTTGTAGATAAGTATGAAACATTGCTTTTGTATATAAGCGGTCTTGTTAAACCACCGGATAAAATTTCGGATAAAGATTCCAAAAATTATATCGAAAGAATTATGCTTAACTGGAATGCCGTTAAACCATTTTATGATGGAAAATTTATGGATGAATCGAGCTGGCATTTCTTTAGACTGAGACCTCAAAACTTTCCTACTATAAGAATTGCCGGAGGTGCAAGACTGATTAAAGAGATTTTACACGGTAATTTGATAAATATTGTTGCAAAAAAAATTACCGAAATTCATAACCTTACTGTTCTTATAAATTACCTCCGCTCTTTATTTGTAATTAAATCCGATGGTTTCTGGAAAACACATTTTGTGTTCGATCAGATTTCCAATGGTGAAGTTAAATATTTTGTTGGCGCAACTCGTGCAGATGAAATTGTAGTTAATGTAATACTACCTTTCTTTGCGGTCTACTTCGAAATATTCGGTAATCCTCAACTGACAAAAAAAATATTAAAGGTATATTCTATTTATCAGCAGCGTTCAGAGAACCAAATAATTATTGACGTTGCTAATTCGCTGCAAATGCAAGATCAATCCCGCAAGACCGTTATAGCACAGGGCATGATTGATTTATTTAGAAATTATTGCAGCAAGAATAAATGTCTGGAATGTGAAATTGGTAAGACTATCTTTAATTAATTCTGAATTCCGGAAATTTTATTTATCTCATCTCGAATTTTAGCAGCACGTTCATAATCTTCTTTTTCAATCGCTTCTCTCAATTGATCCTGTAATTGTGCCAATTTTGTTTCCGGAACATTTTTCTTGCGGGATTTACTATCAGGTTCCGGCTGACCCGGTAGATCCTGAATTTCGTCTGCATCTTCTGATGATGGAACAAACGATGCAACTTTCATTACATCTTCAGCAACATAAAGGGGTGCACCGGTTCTAACTGCTAAAGCTATTGCATCGCTAGGACGTGAATCAATTTCATTGGAGAGAGTTGCAACTTCAATTTTAACTTTTGCATAAAAAGTATTTTCACGTAATTCATCAATAATAACTTCCGAAACTGAACCGCCTAATATGTCAATTACGTTTTTTAACAAGTCGTGTGTAAGCGGACGAGGCGGTTTTATACCTTCCATTTCAAGTGCAATTGA
>JAGVBL010000421.1 GCA_020059785.1 Ignavibacteriales bacterium
GAAAGACATTATTTTAGAAATGAAAGAACGTGGTAAAGTAATAATTTTTTCCACTCACTTAATGGACTTTGCAGAAAAACTCTGCGATCATCTTGCGATGATTGATCATGGCAAAATTATTATGAAAGGAAAATTGAGTGAAATAAAATCCAGATACGCACAGAAAAACGTCAGCTTAAATTATGAAGGAGATATTTCTTTTCTTAAAGGTCATCCGATAATTGAAAAAATTGAGAACTATGGTAATACAACCGGAATAAGAGTTAAAGAACCGGAGCAGGCACAGACAGTACTAAAAATTCTGGTTGAAAGAGGAATTGTGATTAAAAAATTTGATGCTAACGATATTTCTTTACAGGAAATTTTTATTGAACTTGCCGGCAACGAAGTAAACGGTAAGGAGGTGCGAAATGCTTAATAACAGAATAATTGCCGTCTTCAAAAGAGAAGTAAAAGAAAGGGTTATCTCCAAAGGCTTTATTTTTATGACGATCCTTCTGCCGGTTTTTATGTTCGGTATAATTGGTATTCAGGTTCTCTTGATGAAAGAAGACAGCACTAAGTTTAATATTACTGTTATTTCGGAATCTAATGAATTAACTCTGAAACTTGAAAACGAATTAAGAAGCACTGATGCTGTTAAGGAAAAAACATTAAATCTTCTTTTCAGTACAATGAATAAGGAGGAGTTCAAAGAATTTTTAAGAAGCAAGAAACAGGAAGTTCTTGATGAAAAAATAACCGGCGTATTGTACGTGCCGGAATCTGCATTAAAGGATAAGAAAATTGAGTATTACTCAAAGACTCCACAAAACCGCCGACTTTCAGAAATGATGACCCGCCCGATAAATAAAGTATTGATTGATACATATTTCAGTAACCGGGCACTTTCTATTGAAGAATTGAATTTTGCACGTCAGGGAATTGATGTTACTGGATTTAAAGTTTCCAAAGAAGAGGGATTTACTGAAGAGGGTTACGGAAGTTTAGTGCTTACTTATCTTTTTACATTTCTTCTGTATATCAGTTTACTAATGATGGGTCAGATGATCATGCAGTCGGTTATCGAAGAAAAATCGAGCAGAATTGTTGAAGTAATATTATCATCGGTAAGTTCTAAAGAATTAATGATTGGAAAAATTCTTGGGTCCGGATTAACAGGATTGCTACAGATGGCTATCTGGCTTTCGCCGGTTATAATGGTTGCATCATCAACGTGGATTATGCTGCCGCCGGAAGTTTCAATAAGTCTTTCCACTTTCCAGATAGTTTATTTTCTTATCAATTTCTTTTTAGGATTAATAATATTCCTCGGATTATTTGCAACCGTCGGTGCAATATTCGATAACCCTCAGGATGCTCAATCGGGATTATGGCCCGTAATGCTTCTTATAATCATTCCGTTCTTTATTGCTTTCTCTATGATTGAGAATCCTAACAGTGCAATTGCAAAGATCAGTTCGTTTGTACCTTTTGCAAATATTATTGTAATGCCGGCAAGAATGACTATTGCCGATGTTTCAATATTCCAGCTTCTTATATCACTTGTTGTTAGTATATTAACATTATTAGCAATCTTTCCTTTGGCTGGTAAAATATATCGCATTGGTATTCTTAGAACAGGTAAAAAACCCAAATGGTCGGAAGTAATTAAGTGGCTTAAGTATAAGTATTAAGTATATAGGGACGGGGCTTGCCCCGTCCCGCTTATAAAATTATGGACGATAAAGAATTATATACTGCATTAGTCGCAAAACTATCCAAAGATTTTTCTCTGGAAGGATCCTCATTACCTGTTGCAGCCGATCTTACAATGATAAAAGAATTTCTGATTAACCGAATCAAAGAATTAATGTCGCGCGATTTTGAACGCTTTCTTAATAGTCTATACCGGATTGATGTTAGCGAATCAAAAGTACAGGAAATATTACACGCCAAAAATAAAATTACAATTCCCGACAAACTTGCCGATCTTGTAATTGAAAGACAGCTATTACGATTAAAAACCCAGCTGATGTATAAGCAAGGTAAACTATAATTTACTTTAAAAATATTATCCGAAATCTGCATAAACCATTTTCAAATATTATTTTTGTTTAACAAAACTGGTGAAATTTTTATGCAGACCAACGAAATATTCACTCCGGATAGTATAAGAAATCTGGCAAATTCATTTCAACAAAGCAGAGTGTTGTTAACCGCAATAGAGCTGGAAATATTTACTGTTCTGGATAAACACATGATGCACTCGGATGATGTTGCAAAAATTATCAATTGTAGTGAACGATATGTAAATAGACTTATGAATGCTCTTGTTTCTCTAGGATTTTTGAGGAAAGTTCACGATAAGTTTTATAATGCAGAATCATCTGCCAAGTATCTTGTTAAAGGGAAAACGGATTACATGGGGAATCTTCATCATACAAATCATTTATGGGACTCCTGGAGTATGTTAACTGAATCTGTAAGAACTGGTGGCTCTGTCATCCAGAAAACAAATTATAAGAAAGAGGACTGGCGGGAAAATTTTATTGCTGCAATGCATTACAGGGCACAACGGGAAGCAAAAATTATTTCTCTAATGCTCGATTTTTCTAAGGTTAATAAGATGCTCGATATCGGCGGCGGTTCCGGTGCGTTTACTTATGAATTCCTTAGTACAAACGAAAATATTAATGGTGCAATTTTAGATCTTCCTGAAATAATTCCTATTACAAAAAAATATGCCGCACAAAATGAACTTACTAAACGTGTTGAA